>NZ_JAFCTN010000023.1:24931-96243 GCF_049896045.1 Pseudomonas sp. PWP3-1b2 | reverse complement strand
GGCGCGACAGATCGCACCGAACTCATCTGCATTCAGGGAAGCTCCACCAATGAGCCCCCCATCGATATCCGGCATGCCGAACAGTTCGACCGCATTGGCCGCCTTCACGCTGCCGCCGTATAGAAGCCGCACACCTTGTGCGACCTCAGAATTCTCTGCCGCCAACTGCGCGCGGATGGCTGCGTGCACATCCTGCGCCTGTTGCGGTGTAGCAGTCAGCCCGGTGCCAATGGCCCAGACCGGCTCGTAAGCAATTACTGCCTTTGCAAACGCATCAACACCCAGCTCTTCGATGATGCTGCCCAGCTGACGCGAGACAACCTCAAGGGTTTTGCCGGCTTCCCGCTGCTCAAGGGTTTCCCCTATGCACAATACCGGGATCAGGCCACAAGCCTGTGCCGCTGCGAACTTGCGGTTGAGTGTCCCATCAAGCTCGCCCATCATCTGACGGCGCTCGGAGTGCCCGACGAGCACATAGGAACAACCTGCATCAACCAGCTGACTCGGCGAAATTTCGCCAGTCAACGCACCTTGCATCGGCTCCACCGCAGAGTTCTGCGCGCCGACCTGGATCGACTTGCCTTTCAAGCCGTCAACCACTTGGTTGATATGCAAGCAAGGCGGGAAAACCGCTACATCAACACTGCCAGGCAATGCCAAGTGACGAAGGCCATTGATCAGCTCAGCGACACTGGCGCGGGTACCGTGCATCTTCCAGTTACCAGCTACCATAGTGCGACGCATGCTGTACCCCGTCGGTCAAAGTGGGCGCAGATGTTACCCAACCACACCATCACTGGCAAGCCGAATTCAGGCGCAAACTTCAGTTACCAGTTTTGCGAGGTCTTCGGCATGGCCGCGGACCTGCGTTTCGTCGTCACCTTCGACCATGACGCGCACCAAAGGCTCCGTACCGGACTTGCGCAACAGCACGCGGCCACGCCCCGCCATTGCTTGGGTTACGCGCTCGCAGGCCTCTTTGACAGCCGGGTGATCAATCGGGTTTTCGCCACCGCCAAACCGTACATTCAACAATACCTGCGGGCACTTGCGCAGCGCCTGACGCGCCTGAGCAAGACTTTCATTACGACGGCGCAAGGCCAGCAACACCTGCAGCGCAGCGATAATGGCGTCGCCCGTGGTGGTGTGCTGGAAGCAGACGATATGCCCCGAGTTCTCGCCGCCAACCTGCCAATTGCGTTCCAGCAGCTCGGCGATCACATAACGGTCACCCACGTTGGCACGAACAAACGGAATGCCAAGGTCCGCCAACGCCAACTCAAGACCCAGATTGCTCATCAGCGTACCAACGACTCCGCCTTGCAGCTTGTCACGCTCATGCAGGTCGCGAGCGATGATGAACAACAGGTCATCACCATCCACCACGGCACCGGTGTGATCGACCATCAGAACGCGATCACCATCACCATCGAAGGCAATACCCAGGTCGGCGTGCTCGGCAAGCACAGCCGCCTGCAACTGCTCCATATGCGTGGAGCCACAGTTTTCGTTGATGTTCAGGCCATTCGGCTGAGCCGACAGCACGGTGACTTGTGCGCCCAACTCCTTGAAGACACTTGGCGCCACCTTGTAGGTCGCGCCATGCGCGCAGTCGACAATTACCTTCAACCCGGCAAAGTTAGTACTGGTCGGCACGCTGCTTTTGCAAAACTCGATGTAACGGCCGGACGCATCGTTGATGCGCGACACCTTGCCCAGCTTGCTGGACTCAACCACCGTCATCGGCGCATCCAGCAGTTCTTCGATCATCAACTCGATCTCGTCCGGCAGCTTGGTGCCCTGGCCCGAGAAAAATTTGATGCCATTATCATCATGCGGGTTATGCGAGGCACTGATCACGATACCGGCTTCAGCGTGAAACGTACGCGTCAGGTAGGCGATAGCAGGCGTCGGCATCGGGCCCAGCAACATCACGTCAGCACCGGCGGCAGACAAACCAGCCTCCAGTGCGGACTCGAACATATACCCGGAAATACGCGTGTCCTTGCCGACCAGGATGCGGCACGCACCCATGCTGCGGAAGGCCATGCCTGCCGCCCAACCCAGCTTGAGCATGAAATCGGGGGTAATCGGGAATTCGCCGACCCGACCGCGGATACCGTCGGTGCCAAAATATTTTTTAGTCATAAGTGCTCCATCATTTTTATTCGGCAGATTCTACAGCGGCGATCATGCGGACCACATCTACGGTCTCGGCAACGTCATGCACACGCAAGATGCGTGCGCCTTTCGTTACAGCGAGCGCCGCCAGCGCAAGACCACCATACAGCCGCTCACCTACAGGACGATTCAAGGCCAGCCCTATCATGCTCTTGCGTGAAACGCCGACCAGAAGAGGCCGACCAAGGGAATGCAGGGCTTCCATATGTTTGAAAAGACTTAAATTATGTTGCAGGGTCTTGGCGAAACCAAAACCGGGGTCAAGGATAATCTGCTCCGGCGCAATGCCTGCTGCGGCACACTGAGCGATTCGCTGCGCAAGAAACCCACTCACTTCGCCAACCAGATCGTCGTAGTGCGGGCTGTCCTGCATATTGCCGGGCTCGCCCAGCATATGCATCAAACACACCGGCAAGCCGGTCGCCGCGGCAGCATCCAGAGCGCCGTCGCGCTGCAGTGACCGCACATCATTGATCAAGCCAGCACCAAGACGCGCCGTTTCGCGCATCACCGCAGGCGTAGACGTATCCACCGAGATGATCACGTCCAACTCACGAGAAATACGCTCGACGATTGGCGCGACCCGCTCCAACTCCTCCAGAGGAGAAACAACACGAGCACCCGGCCGGGTCGATTCGCCACCGACGTCAATCAGCGTCGCACCGGCGACGACCATCGCTTCAGCATGACGCAGCGCAGCATCCCGCTGATTGAAGCGGCCGCCGTCGGAAAAAGAGTCTGGGGTGACATTCAGAATGCCCATGACATGCGTATGGGCCAAATCAAGAACCCGGTTGCCGCAAGGCAACCGGGTGGAGGACAACACAGAAGTCATTTCAAACCTTAGACGTCAGCTGCCGGGCCGCCGATCGGGGCTTCAGGGCGTTCGTTCTGAACCACCGGCGGAGTGCCCGAGGTACCCGAACCGCCTTCCCAATCGCGAGGTTCACGCGGTGCGCGACCAGCCATAATGTCGTCAATCTGATCGGCATCAATGGTCTCGTACTTCATCAGCGCATCAGCCATGGCATCCAGCTTGTCGCGGTTATCAGTCAGGATCTGCTTGGCCGTGCCGTAGCACTGGTCGATGATGCTGCGCACCTCGGAGTCGATCAGCTTGGCTGTCTCACCGGAGAAGCTGGCGCTTTGACCGCCGCCGCCACGCCCCAGGAACACTTCGCCATCATCTTCGGCGTACATCAAAGGACCGAGTTTTTCCGACAAGCCCCACTTGGTCACCATGTTCCGCGCAATCTGGCTGGCACGCATGATGTCGTTGGAAGCACCGGTAGTTACACCGTCGAAACCAAGGGTCATCTCTTCCGCAATACGACCGCCGTACAACGAGCAGATCTGGCTGATCAGCGCGCGCTTGGAGAGGCTGTAACGGTCCTCTTCCGGCAGGAACATAGTGACACCCAGCGCCCGGCCACGAGGGATGATAGAGACCTTATAGACCGGATCATGCTCAGGCACGACGCGACCAACGATGGCATGGCCAGCCTCGTGATACGCGGTGTTCTGCTTCTCTTTCTCGGACATGACCATGGATTTGCGCTCGGCGCCCATCATGATCTTGTCTTTCGCCAGCTCGAATTCCTTCATTTCAACGATGCGCTTGCCGGTACGGGCTGCGAACAGCGAAGCCTCGTTCACCAGGTTGGCCAGGTCAGCACCGGAGAAACCCGGAGTACCACGAGCAATCACTGCCGGAGCAACGTCGTCGCCCATTGGCACTTTGCGCATGTGCACTTTCAGAATCTGCTCACGACCACGAATGTCCGGCAAACCCACCACAACCTGACGGTCGAAACGGCCTGGACGCAGCAGCGCAGGGTCCAATACGTCGGGACGGTTGGTTGCAGCGATGACGATAATGCCGTCATTCATTTCAAAGCCGTCCATCTCTACCAGCAACTGGTTGAGGGTCTGCTCACGCTCATCATGACCGCCACCCATGCCGGCGCCACGATGGCGACCCACGGCATCGATTTCATCGATGAAAATAATGCAGGGTGCGTGCTTCTTGGCCTGCTCGAACATATCGCGAACACGGCTGGCACCCACGCCGACGAACATTTCAACGAAGTCAGAGCCGGAGATGGTGAAGAAAGGCACTTTGGCCTCGCCGGCAATCGCCTTGGCCAGCAAGGTTTTACCGGTACCCGGAGGGCCGACCATCAGCACGCCGCGAGGAATGCGGCCGCCCAGACGCTGGAATTTGCCAGGGTCACGCAGGAACTCGACCAACTCGCCGACTTCTTCCTTGGCTTCGTCGCAACCGGCAACGTCAGCCAGGGTGGTCTTCACCTGATCCTCGGAGAGCAGGCGCGCCTTGCTCTTGCCAAAGCTCATCGGCCCGCCCTTGCCTCCCGCACCGCCTTGCATCTGGCGCATGAAGAACATGAACACGGCAATAATCACCAGGATCGGAAAGCTCGCTACCAACAGCTGAGTCCAGATGCTCTGCTGCTCAGGCTGCTTGCCCTCAACAACCACGTGGTTATCCACCAGGTCGCCGATCAGACCGTTGTCCTGAATTGCCGGACGAATGGTCTTGAAGCTGTCGCCATCGTTACGTTTGCCGGTGATCACGTAGCCATCAACCGCTACGCGCTCGACCTTGCCATCCTTAACTTGCTGGATGAAGTCGGAATAGTTGAGGGTCTGCGGCTCGTTAGGGCTGGAGAAGTTGTTCATCACCGTCACCAGGACAGCCGCGATGATCAACCACAGGATCAGATTCTTTGCCATATCGTTCAATTAACTACCCTCTGAAGCAAGCTCCGCTACTGGCGCGCGCTTCGCATGATATTCACCGGCCTAACTTACTACATTACCTACAACTCTGGCAGGCGCCGTCTGTAACCCTTTGTGAAACTTTGACTACATAATATTCGTAAAGCTTCATGACGAAAGCGATATAAAAAAACCTATCGCCTCCCTCGAATTTCTCAAAAGCGCTCTTCACTGCTCGCAGCGCCTTCAGCACCACGAAACCCGCGGCACAGCAAGTACTGTTCACGCGACCTGTCTCGGGAGGAGTCAGGCTTACGCGTTTGCACCTTGTCGAACAATTTGCGGATGTTCTTGTGGTACTCGTCAAAACCTTCACCCTGGAAGACTTTCACCAGAAAATCACCACCAGGACGCAAAACCCGACCCGCCAAATCCAGCGCCAGCTCACACAGGAACATTGCACGCGGCATATCGACGGCCGGTAATCCACTCATATTGGGGGCCATGTCGGAAATCACAAGGTCTACCTGCGAATTTCCCACCGCCTCAAGAATCTGTGCGAGCACGGCATCCTGGGTGAAGTCACCATGAACAAAGGTCACATCCGGGATACTGTCCATCTCCAGGATGTCGGAAGCGATCAAGCGGCCCTGCCCACCAATCAGACGACTGGTCACTTGGGACCAACCACCGGGAGCTGCGCCCAGATCGATAACACTCATGCCTGGACGGATTATTTTGTCCTTGTCCTGGATCTCCAGCAGCTTGTAGCTGGCCCGGGAACGGTAGCCATCCTTCTGCGCCATTTTGACGTAAGGGTCGTTGAAATGTTCTTGTAGCCACTTAAGGCTGGTTTTGGAACGGGCCACGGGCCACCTCGAAAATAAAACGGGTCGTGATTAACTGGGCGGTCCCGGACTCGCTCGGGTAAACTGGCCGCCGCTTTTTACAAGATCAGACGCAGGGGTCAGATTATGCCGCTCACTCAAGAGCAGAAGAAACAGTACAAATCCATTGGCCACCATCTGAAACCAGTTCTGATTGTGGCAGACAACGGTTTGACTGAAGGTGTGTTAGCCGAATTCGAACGCGCACTCAACGATCACGAACTGATCAAGATCAAGGTCAACATCCTTGACCGTGAAGCGCGCCTGGCTGCCGTTGCAGAATTGTGCAAGGTAGGCAAAGCGGACCTGGTTCAGGTCATCGGCAAGATGGCGCTGCTGTATCGCAAGAACTTCAGCGTCAACAAGCAACTGTCGAATGTACATCGCTTTAAATGATAGCGTTCAAACGCTAACAAGGGTTACGGGCGTGCTTCGCGCGCCCCGCCACTCCATCCCGGCGCCGGCTGCATCACCAGCACCAAACCGGAGAACCCTAGCACAAGATAGCTGAATAGCCGCCAGCGCAACGCTTCCGGCAGCCACACATGCACGACGCAAAACATTGCGCATGCATACAGCGCCATCAACAGCAGTTGGCCGCGAATATCCCGCCACAAACTCCCCAAGCCTTCAGCCTTGATCAGCACCAGCACCTGGAGCGTTACGCACGCCGCCGCAAAACCTACCAGCAACGCACTGAGCAAACCATCGATCTCATCGATCAGCAACGGCGCCAGGCCGATCAGGCCCAGCGCCGGTAAAACGCCTATGTGCAACAACCACAGGCCGCCCACCCAAAGCATCTGAGCGAGCTGCCAAAGCATCGCGCCCGCACGAAGCGGGCGCCGCCTTTCAGATGTGACGAACTTCAACAATCTCATACTCGATCACGCCACCAGGCGTCTTCACAGCCACCACATCACCCTCTTCCTTGGCAATCAAGGCACGGGCGAGCGGAGAACCGACGGAGATTTTACCGAGTTTGAAGTCAGCTTCGTCTTCGCCCACGATGTGGTAAACAACGCGCTCATCGGTCTCGACGTTGGCGATTTCCACGGTGGTGCCGAAAATCACTTTGCCGGTGTGCGGGATAGTCGTGACATCAATGATGACCTGGTTCTGAATCCGGCCTTCGATGTCACGGATCCGCGCCTCGACCATACCCTGCTGCTCGCGAGCAGCGTGGTATTCGGCGTTTTCCTTCAAGTCACCCAGCTCGCGGGCCGTACCGATGTCCTGGCTCAGCTTCGGACGGACGACCTTGGTCAGGTGGGTGTGTTCCTCTTCCAGGGCCTTGGCGCCCTGGACGGTCATTGGGTACTTGATCATGCCTTCAATCCTGCGTGTAGATCCTGCAAGCGACGCACGGTCTTTTCAGGACCGAACTTGAGCGCTTCACAGATGGCTTCGCCAGCAGCAATGGTGGTGGTGCAGTAGATCTTGTGCTGCAAGGCGTTACGACGAATGGAGTAGGAGTCCGCGATCGACTGGCGACCTTCGGTGGTGTTGATGATCAGGGTGACTTCGTCATTCTTGATCATGTCGACCACGTGTGGACGGCCTTCCGTCACCTTGTTGACGCGACGCACTTTCAGGCCGGCAGCTTCGATCAGCTTGGCGGTCCCGGCGGTGGCCACGACTTCGAAGCCCAAGTTGATCAGATCACGGGCTACGCCTGCAACCAGTGGCTTGTCATCGTCACGCACGCTGATGAACGCTGTACCGCCGGTTGGCAGCACTTCGCTCGCACCCATCTGGGCCTTGGCAAAGGCTTCACCGAACGTGTCGCCCACGCCCATCACTTCACCGGTGGACTTCATCTCCGGGCCCAGGATCGGGTCCACGCCAGGGAATTTGGCGAATGGGAACACCGCCTCTTTCACGCTGTAGAAGTTCGGAATGATTTCCTTGGTGAAGCCGATTTCCTTCAGGGTCTTACCGGCCATCACGCGGGCAGCGATCATGGCCAGGGACACACCGATGCACTTGGAAACAAATGGCACGGTACGCGAAGCCCGTGGGTTGACTTCGATGACGTAGATGTCTTCGCCTTGCAGCGCCAACTGAACGTTCATCAAGCCGACCACGCCGAGTTCCAGGGCCATTTTCTTGACCTGTTCACGCATCTCGTCCTGGATGTGTGCCGGCAGCGAGTACGGCGGCAGCGAGCATGCGGAGTCACCGGAGTGAACGCCCGCCTGTTCGATGTGCTGCATGATCGCGCCGATGACCACATCGGTACCATCGCAGACCGCGTCCACGTCCATCTCGATGGCGCAGTTGAGGAAGTGGTCGAGCAGCACAGGGCTGTCGTTGGACACTTTCACCGCGTCACGCAGGTAACGCTTGAGTTCGTCTTCTTCGTAGACGATTTCCATCGCACGACCGCCCAGTACGTAGGACGGACGCACCACCAGCGGGTAGCCGATCTTGCTGGCTGCGCGGATGGCTTCGTCTTCGCTGCGCACGGTGGCGTTTGGCGGCTGACGCAGGTTCAGGCGCTCAACCATTTGCTGGAAGCGCTCGCGGTCTTCGGCACGGTCGATCGCGTCTGGGCTGGTGCCGATAATTGGGACGCCGGCAGCTTCAAGAGCACGCGCCAGTTTCAACGGGGTCTGGCCGCCGTACTGGACGATCACGCCTTTTGGCTTCTCGACGCGGCAGATTTCCAGCACGTCTTCCAGGGTTACAGGCTCGAAGTACAGACGGTCGGAGGTGTCGTAGTCAGTGGAAACAGTTTCCGGGTTGCAGTTGACCATGATGGTCTCATACCCGTCTTCGCGCAGAGCGAGGGCGGCATGCACGCAGCAGTAGTCGAACTCGATGCCTTGGCCGATACGGTTAGGACCGCCGCCCAGAATCATGATCTTGTCGCGACCGGACGGAGCAGCTTCGCACTCTTCCTCGTAAGTCGAGTACATGTAAGCGGTGTCGGTGGCGAATTCAGCGGCGCACGTATCAACACGCTTGTAGACCGGGAAGATGTCGAGCTTGTGGCGGTGAGTCCGCAGGTTCTTCTCGGTCACACCCAGCAGTTTGGCCAGACGCTGGTCGGAGAAACCTTTGCGCTTGAGGCGGAACATCAGGTCGCGGCCGATAGAGGACAAGCCGAGGGTCTTGACCTTTTCTTCTTCCTTGATCAGGTCTTCGATCTGCACCAGGAACCAAGGGTCGATCATGTTCATGCCGAAGATGTCTTCGACCGACAGGCCAGCGCGGAAGGCGTCAGCCACGTACCAGATACGCTCGGCGCCCGGCACGGTCAGCTCACGCTTGAGGATGCTCATGCTTTCCGGGTTGCTCAGGTCGAGCTTCTCGTCCAGACCACAAACGCCTACTTCCAGGCCGCGCAGGGCTTTCTGCAGGGATTCCTGGAAAGTCCGGCCGATGGCCATGACTTCACCCACCGACTTCATTTGAGTGGTCAGGCGTGCGTCGGCTTTCGGGAATTTCTCGAAAGCGAAACGTGGCAACTTGGTGACGACGTAGTCGATCGACGGCTCGAAAGAGGCCGGAGTAGCGCCGCCGGTGATTTCGTTTTGCAGTTCGTCCAGGGTGTAGCCGATCGCCAGCTTGGCAGCGATACGCGCAATCGGGAAACCGGTGGCTTTCGAGGCCAGGGCCGAGGAACGGGATACCCGCGGGTTCATCTCGATGACTACCATGCGGCCAGTGTCCGGGCAGATGCCGAACTGGACGTTGGAGCCGCCGGTTTCCACGCCGATCTCGCGCAGTACCGCCAGGGAGGCGTTACGCATGATCTGGTATTCCTTGTCCGTCAGGGTCTGTGCCGGCGCAACAGTGATCGAGTCACCGGTGTGCACGCCCATCGGGTCAAAGTTTTCGATGGAGCAGACGATGATGCAGTTGTCTTTCTTATCGCGGACAACCTCCATCTCGTACTCTTTCCAGCCGATCAGGGATTCGTCGATCAGCAGCTCTTTGGTCGGCGACAGGTCCAGGCCACGGGCGCAGATTTCTTCGAACTCTTCACGGTTGTAAGCGATACCGCCACCGGTGCCGCCCATGGTGAAGGAAGGACGGATGATGCACGGAAAGCCCAGCTTCTCGAGCACTGCGTTGGCTTCTTCCATGCTGTGGGCGATGCCCGAGCGTGGGCAGTCCAGGCCGATAGACTTCATGGCCTTGTCGAAACGCGAACGGTCTTCAGCCTTGTCGATGGTGTCGGCGTTAGCACCGATCATCTCTACGCCGAACTTTTCCAGGACGCCTTCGCGCTCCAGGTCCAGGGCGCAGTTCAGTGCAGTCTGACCGCCCATGGTTGGCAACAGTGCGTCCGGGCGCTCTTTCTCGATGATCTTGGCAACGGTTTGCCACTTGATCGGCTCGATATAGGTAGCGTCGGCCATGTCCGGGTCGGTCATGATGGTGGCCGGGTTGGAGTTCACCAGGATGACGCGGTAGCCCTCCTCGCGCAGGGCTTTACAGGCCTGGGCGCCGGAGTAGTCGAATTCGCAGGCCTGGCCGATCACGATCGGGCCAGCGCCGAGAATCAGGATGCTTTTTATGTCTGTACGTTTTGGCATGGGTTTGTCACTCAAATCCGCAGGTCAGTCGGCAAGCCGTCTTGAACACTCTTTGAAGAGCCTGCGGGGGCCACCGAAACTCGGGGCCGCCCGCAGGCCGCTCAGTCAGCGTCGCTTGGCCATCTCATTGATGAAACGGTCGAACAGCGGCGCTACGTCGTTCGGGCCCGGGCTGGCTTCAGGATGGCCCTGGAAGCTGAACGCGCTCTTGTCAGTACGCTCGATGCCTTGCAGGGAACCGTCGAACAGCGACTTGTGGATAGCGCGCACGTTTGCCGGCAAGGTCGCTTCGTCCACCGCAAAACCATGGTTCTGGCTGGTGATCATCACGACGCCAGTGTCCAGGTCTTGCACAGGGTGGTTGGCACCGTGGTGGCCGTGGCCCATTTTCAGGGTCTTGGCGCCGGAGGCAAGGGCCAGCAGCTGGTGACCGAGGCAGATACCGAAGACCGGAATTTCGGTTTCCAGTACTTCCTTGATCGCCTGGATGGCGTAGTCGCAAGGCTCAGGGTCACCCGGGCCGTTGGACAGGAACACACCGTCCGGTTGCAGGGCCAGCACGTCACTCGCCGGGGTTTGCGCCGGCACTACGGTCACGCGGCAACCGCGCTCAACCAACATGCGCAGGATGTTGTATTTGACGCCATAGTCGTAAGCCACGACGTGGTACGGCAGGTCAGCAGCTTCGATGGTCTCGTGGCTGTCGGTCTTCAAGTCCCAGACAGTAGAGCGCCATTCGTACTTCTCTTTAACGCTGACGACTTTCGCCAGGTCCATGCCTTTTAGGCCTGGGAAACCTTGCGCTGCGGCAATCGCCGCCTCTTCGGAAATATTGTCACCGACCATGATGCAGCCGTTCTGCGAGCCTTTTTCACGCAGGATGCGTGTCAGGCGGCGCGTATCGATACCGGCGATAGCCACAACGTTGTTGGCTTTCAGGTAATCGGACAGCGACATCGTGTTACGCCAGTTGCTCGCAACCAGTGGCAGGTCACGAATCACCAGACCGGCCGACCAGACACGATCAGACTCGGCGTCTTCCGGTGTAGTACCGGTGTTGCCGATGTGCGGATAGGTCAGGGTAACGATCTGTTGGGCGTAGGAAGGATCAGTAAGGATTTCCTGATAGCCGGTCATGGCGGTGTTAAACACCACCTCTCCAACGGTTTGACCGTCGGCTCCAATGGCTTCGCCGCGAAAAATGCTGCCATCAGCAAGGGCGAGTATGGCTGGCTTAGTCAAGAAGACCTCCCGTAAATAAAGCCTGAAAGGGCGATCGCAGGTGTAAAAAAGCGGAGTGACGTATGGACACGTCACTCCGCTCATTCACTGAATTATTCTGCGCGCTTTTAGTGAACACACTAAAGCTGTAGCTTACAGAAAAAGGCTTTTTTGGTCCACCGCTAATGAGCCTAAAAGGCAGGGGAATGCGACAGGGCGTCGCTTAGCGGGTAAAACGGGGCCGAAGCATAAGCTTGGGGCCCCTTTTTAGCGACTGATTAGTGCAGGTCCAGCACATCGCGCATGTCGTACAGACCAGGCTCGCGACCTTCCAGCCAGAGCGCTGCACGCACCGCACCCTTGGCAAATGTCATGCGGCTGGACGCCTTGTGCGTAATCTCCAGGCGCTCGCCTTCAGAGGCGAACAACACGGTGTGATCACCCACCACATCGCCGCCGCGCACGGTCGCAAACCCAATGGTGTCACGCGCACGCTCGCCGGTATGCCCTTCGCGACCGTAAACCGCCACTTTCGACAGGTCACGCCCCAGCGCATCAGCAATCGCCTCGCCCATGCGCAACGCAGTGCCCGACGGCGCATCGATCTTGTGGCGGTGGTGGGTTTCGATGATCTCGATATCCGCCTCATCCCCCAGCACGCGCGCGGCCAGGTCCAGAAGCTTCAGCGACAGGTTCACACCCACACTGAAGTTGGCCGCGAAGACCACCGGAATATCCTTGCCCGCTTCCACCAGCAACTGCTTTTGCTGAGCGCTCAAGCCCGTGGTACCGATCACCATGGCCTTGCCAGCCTTGCGGCAGAACGCCAGGTTTTTCAGCATCACGTCCGGCAGGGTGAAATCGATCAGTACGTCGAACTCGTCAGCGACCTTCTCCAGGCTGCCCGACAGCGAAACGCCGATACGACCCAGCGAGGCCAGCTCACCGGCATCTGCACCGATCAGCGAGCTGCCCGGACGAACGATCGCCGCGGTCAGCCCGGAGGCCGGCGAGCGTTGCTGCACGGCCTCGACCAGATTCTTGCCCATGCGCCCTGCAGCGCCCATCACGGCTATACGTCGCATACTCACCCCTTACAGGTCGCCGAAAAAGCGCTTCACACCGTCGAAAAACCCAGTGGATTTCGGCGAGTGAGAGTCGTCACCTTCCAGCGAGCTGCGGAATTCCTCGAGCAATTCACGCTGACGACGCCCCAGGTTGACTGGCGTTTCAACCGCCACACGGCACATCAGGTCGCCCGCACCGCCACCGCGCACCGGCGCAACGCCTTTGCCACGGATACGGAATTGCTTGCCGGTCTGCGTCCCTTCAGGAATCTTGAGCTTGACCCGACCGTCCAGCGTCGGAATTTCCAGCTCGCCACCCAGGGCCGCATCCACAAAGCTGATGGGCACTTCACAGAACAGATGCTTGCCGTCGCGCTGGAAGATCGAGTGCTCGCGCACATTGATCACCACGTACAGGTCGCCGGTAGGTCCGCCTTGAGTCCCCGCCTCGCCTTCACCCGACAGGCGAATGCGATCACCGGTATCCACGCCCGCCGGCACTTTCACCGAAAGGGTTTTGTACTCTTCGACGCGGCCTTCACCGTGGCAGGAATCGCACGGATCGGAAATGATCTTGCCCTGGCCATGGCAGCGCGGGCAGGTTTGCTGCACCGAGAAGAAGCCCTGCTGCATGCGCACCTGACCGATGCCGCCACAGGTCGGGCACGTAATCGGCGAGGAGCCTTTTTTGGCGCCTGAACCATCGCACGGCTTGCAATTGACCAGCGTCGGCACGCGGATGTTGACGCTGGTGCCGCGCACGGCTTCTTCCAGGTTCAGTTCCAGGGTGTAGCGCAAGTCGCTGCCACGCTGGGCACCGCCGCGCTGACCACCGCGGCCGCCGCCGAAGAAGTCGCTGAATACGTCGCCGAAAATGTCGGAGAAATTCTGACCGCCAAAACCGGCACCGCCGCCCCCCATGCTTGGGTCAACGCCGGCATGGCCATACTGGTCGTAGGCCGCGCGCTTGTTGGGATCACTCAGGCATTCGTAGGCCTCGTTGGCCTCCTTGAACAACTCTTCGGATTCTTTGCTATCCGGATTACGGTCCGGGTGATGCTTCATCGCCAGGCGACGGTAGGCCTTTTTCAGGTCCGCTTCGCTGGAGCTGCGCTCCACACCCAATACTTCGTAATAGTCACGCTTTGCCATAAGTCTTTGCACTCTTAAGGACGTTCGGCGAGACCCTCCTGAGCCTTGCCAAACTCGTTGAGCCCCAATACAGGCCCGGACCCAACTCACGTCAATTCAACGATCCTGGTCTTTACTGCCTTTAGCCAGGTACCCGGCCAAAAACGCGGTGACTGTCGCTCGGAAAGCAGGAGCATCCCCGATCACACCGCCAACATCCGAACGCTGTCGCATGTTGTAAAAATTCGCATACCCCAGACACGCCAACGCGGGAGCAAGCTCCCGCGCGGCGACATCCTACCAGTCACCGCTGGAAAGCGGTCAACCGGGCGACCAACTTACTTGTGGTCTTTTACTTCTTCGAACTCGGCATCGACAACGTCGTCTTGCTTGTTTTCAGGCTCTGCTTGTTGTGCAGCGCCTTCAGCAGGCTGACCTTGTTCGGCGTACATTTTCTGAGCAACCGGCGCGGAGACTTTCGACAACTCCTCAACCTTGGCCTCGATGGCAGCCTTGTCGTCGCCTTTGATGGCGGCTTCCAGGGCAACCACAGCTGCTTCGATTGCGGTTTTCTCTTCAGCGGTCACTTTGTCGCCCGCTTCGGAAATCATCTTGCGCGTCGAGTGAACCAGAGCATCGCCCTGGTTGCGGGCGCCGGCCAGCTCAGCAAACTTGGCATCCGCATCAGCGTTGGCTTCAGCATCACGAATCATCTGTTGAATTTCTTCATCAGACAGGCCGGAGTTGGCCTTGATGGTGATCTTCTGCTCTTTGCCGGTAGCCTTGTCTTTCGCGCCGACGTGCAGGATGCCGTTGGCATCGATGTCGAAGGTTACTTCGATTTGCGGCACACCACGTGGTGCTGGTGGAATCTCAGCCAGGTCGAACTTGCCCAGGGACTTGTTCTGCGCCGCTTGCTTACGCTCACCTTGCAGCACGTGAATGGTCACGGCGCCCTGGTTGTCGTCGGCAGTCGAGAACACTTGGGATTTCTTGGTAGGAATCGTGGTGTTTTTCTCGATCAGCGCAGTCATCACGCCACCCATGGTTTCGATACCCAGGGTCAGCGGGCTAACGTCCAGCAGCAGCACGTCTTTCACGTCACCGGCCAGTACGGCACCCTGGATAGCAGCACCCATGGCAACGGCTTCGTCCGGGTTCACGTCTTTACGTGCTTCTTTACCGAAGAACTCGGTAACCAGCTTCTGAACCAGTGGCATACGGGTCTGACCGCCGACCAGGATCACGTCGTTGATCGCGCCAACGTCGATACCGGAGTCTTTCAGCGCAATGCGGCAAGGCTCGATAGTGCGTTGAACCAGGTCTTCAACCAGTGCTTCCAGCTTGGAACGCGAGATTTTCACGTTCAAGTGCTTTGGACCGGTGGCGTCTGCAGTGATATACGGCAGGTTCACGTCGGTCGACTGAGCGGAAGACAGTTCGATCTTGGCTTTCTCAGCGGCCTCTTTCAGGCGCTGCATGGCCAGCGGGTCACCCTTAAGGTTCATGCCGCTTTCTTTCTTGAATTCGTCAACGAGGTAGTCGATCAGACGAATGTCGAAGTCTTCACCGCCGAGGAAGGTGTCACCGTTGGTGGCCAACACTTCGAACTGGTGCTCGCCGTCAACTTCAGCGATCTCGATCACGGAGACGTCGAACGTACCGCCGCCCAGGTCATAAACGATCACAGTGTGGTCGCCCTTGGCCTTGTCCATACCGTAAGCCAGAGCGGCTGCGGTAGGTTCGTTGATGATACGTTTTACATCCAGGCCTGCGATGCGACCGGCGTCTTTGGTCGCCTGGCGCTGGCTGTCGTTGAAGTAGGCCGGAACGGTGATCACCGCTTCAGTCACTGTTTCACCGAGGTAGTCTTCGGCAGTCTTCTTCATCTTTTTCAAGATTTCAGCCGAGATCTGCGGCGGCGACATTTTCTGGCCGTTTACTTCAACCCAGGCGTCACCGTTGTCAGCCTTGGCGATTTTGTAAGGGACCATCTTGATGTCTTTTTGTACGACTTCTTCGTCGAACTTACGACCGATCAGACGCTTTACCGCGTACAGGGTGTTGTGCGGGTTGGTCACAGCCTGACGCTTGGCCGACTGGCCGACGAGAATTTCACCGTCGTTAGCGTAAGCGATGATCGACGGCGTGGTGCGCGCGCCTTCGGCGTTTTCGATAACTTTAGCAACGCCGTTTTCCAGCACGGAGACGCAGGAGTTGGTGGTCCCCAGGTCGATACCGATAATTTTGCCCATGATTTACTCTCCCGAAACTTGAATTTGGTTGCCGCAGCAGTGGTGGCTAACTGCGGTAGCACTTAAACGCTTGACTTATAGATGGGGCCGTTACGACTGATTTCAAGCCTGCTCATCAATAGAAGGTGCAACAGGTGCAGGAGCCTTGCTCACTACCACCATTGCCGGACGCAGCAAGCGACCGTTGAGTTGGTAGCCCTTCTGGAACACTTTCAACACACTGTTAGGCTCAAGGTCATGGCTTTCTTGCATGGCCATCGCCTGATGATGCTCAGCGTTAAACGGTTCGCCGCCTTGCGGATCAATAGCTTCCAGCTGATAACGCTTCAGGGTGTCCTGGAACATTTTCAGGGTCAGTTCGATCCCTTCGCGCATCGGGCGGATGTTTTCGTCGTCCGCATTGGACAACTCAAGACCACGCTCCAGGCTGTCAATGATCGGCAACAGATCACTGGCGAATTTTTCCAGCGCGAATTTGTGAGCCTTTTCAACATCCTGCTCGGCACGGCGGCGGACGTTTTGCAGGTCGGCGGCCACACGCAGCGATTGATCCTGCGCAGCGGCCAATTGCTCTTCGAGTACTTGCACGCGAGTCGCCAGCTCTTCTGCGGCAGCCGAATTGGCATCTGGAGTTTGCGTATCCTGCGTCTGTTCGTCAGCCATAGATTTCTCCTTTCAAAATCATGCGCGAACTCAACTCGCGCTTCTGTTCCGGTATATGGGGCCACAATTTTCAGGTTCAAGGGCGCAGGCGTTACCAAAAGTCTTTCCAGTGATGCAGATCAATTCCGGCCGGCTCATTCCTGTTCGCGCTAAATAACGCGACTGTTCAAGCAAATCGAGCTAAGCATCAGGATTGTCAGCCCGGAACAAAACACTGTATAAATAACCAGACCTAAAGCCTGGGAGCGGCCGTCATGCTCGTGCACCTGTCCGTACATAACTACGCAATCGTTGAACATCTGGATCTGGAACTGGATCGCGGGATGAGCGTAATCACAGGCGAAACCGGCGCCGGCAAGTCGATCATGCTCGACGCACTGGGCCTTACCCTGGGCGACCGCGCCGACAGTGGCGTGGTGCGCCCCGGTGCAGACAAGGCCGACATTCTGGCCACCTTTGACCTTGCGGATATTCCCGAAGCCGAAGTCTGGCTGACCGAACGCGACCTTAATAATGAAGGCCCGTGCATCCTGCGCCGGGTCATCACGGCTGAAGGGCGCTCGCGTGGCTACATCAATGGCACGCCCTGCCCGCTCGGCGACCTGAAAGCGCTGGGCGAATTGCTGATTGATATCCACAGCCAGCATGAACACCAGTCCCTGCTGAAAACCGACACCCACCGCCGCTTGCTCGATGAATACGCCGGCGCAACCGACCTTGCCCGCCAAGTGCAATTGGCCGCCCAACGCTGGCGGCAAACGCGTCAGGAACTGGAGCGCCTTTCCAATTCCGGCGACGAGCAACGCGCACGCCATCAATTGCTCAGCTACCAACTTGAGGAGCTGGAAAGCCTGGGGCTTGGCGAAACGGAGCTGGAGCAACTGGAGCAGGAACACAAAAACCTCACCAACGCCGAAACCCTGCTGGGCATCTGTCGCCAAGTGGTTGAGCAATGCAGCGAAAATGATTCAGGGAATGTGCTGAATGCACTGACGGCGAGCCTCAACCGTCTGTCGACTGTAAACAGTGGCTCGGGCTCTCTGAGCGAAGCCACCACGTTACTGACCAGCGCGCAGATTCAGGTAGAAGAAGCCGTCGGCGAGCTGAACCGCTTTCTGGATCACTTTGATGCAGACCCTGCGCGCCTGCAGGAAATCGAGGAACGCCTCGACACCATCTATACCCTGGCGCGCAAACATCGAATCCAGCCGACTGAAGTGGCGACCATGCAGCAGAAATTGCTGGATGAAATCGAGACATTGAATGCGAATGACGAGTCTATCGAGCGACTGGGTGAAGAACTCGCGTCCTTCGCTCGTCATTACCAGGAGAAAGCCCGCGAGCTGAGCGACCTGCGCCAGCAAGCTGCTACCGGCTTGGCGAGCGCTGTGGAGCAGGAAATTCAGCGCCTGGGCATGCCAGGTGGCCGCTTCACTATCGAATTGCGCACCAATACCAGCAACGAATTGCAGCCCCATGGGCTTGAGCAAGTGGAACTGCTGGTCAGCGCCAACCCCGGGCAACCACTCAAGGCCTTGGCCAAAGTAGCCTCTGGCGGCGAGTTGTCACGCATCAGCCTGGCGATACAGGTGATTACCGCGCAAACCTCACGCGTCCCGACGCTGGTATTCGACGAAGTCGATGTGGGTATTGGCGGGCCGACTGCGGAAATCGTTGGGCAGTTGCTGCGCCGCCTTGGTGATCGAGGCCAAGTGCTTACAGTCACTCACTTGCCGCAAGTGGCGGCACAAGGGCATCAACATCTATTTGTACATAAGGTACGAGGCAGCGACGCAACGCACACAGCCGTATCGAAGCTGAACAAGTCCGAGCGCGTAGAAGAAGTCGCGCGGATGCTGGGCGGTATCGACCTGACCAAAGAGTCCCTGGCTCATGCGAAGAAAATGGTCGTCGCAACCAAGGCTTAAGCTGGCATTTTTCTCTCTATAGAAAGCACGAAGGCGACCTTGAGGTCGCCTTCGTGCGTTTCGCAGAGCAAATCTGCGTCGTTTTTACTTTTTCTTACGGATGTACAGCACCAGATTATGGTCCACCAAATCGAATCCGTGCTCTTCGGCGATCGCCTTCTGGAGCTTCTCGATTTCCGGGCTGGTGAACTCGATAACCTCATTGGTATCCAGGTCAACCATATGATCGTGATGACCACCGTCAGCCAATTCGAACACTGCATGACCGCCGTCGAAATTATGACGAACCACCAGCCCTGCGGCTTCAAACTGGGTCAGCACACGGTAAACCGTAGCCAGGCCAACGTCCTCGTTAGACTCCATCAGTGCCTTGTAAACATCCTCGGCACTCATGTGGCGCTGCTCAGCAGAATCGAGCATTTGTAGAATCTTGACTCGTGGCAGAGTCACTTTAAGACCGGCTTTGCGTAGTTCGCTATTTTCAACCATGGTTAGCTTTCTCGCGGATGCTGCTTCGCAGCTTCTCTTAATACGGGTATGATCGGCGTTTACGTTGTCCCAGCCAAGATAGTGGAAGTCGCCCACCGATGCAAAACACCAAGCTCTTGCTAACCAGTTTCACCTTTGTGGGACTGCTCGCACTCGCCGGTTGTTCATTCCCCGGGGTTTACAAAATCGACATCCAGCAGGGCAATGTCGTCACGCAGGACATGATAGACCAGTTACGCCCGGGAATGACCCGACGGCAAGTACGGTTTATTATGGGCAATCCCCTGCTGACCGACACTTTCCATGCCGATCGCTGGGATTATCTCTACAGCATCCAGCCTGGTGGCGGTGAACGCCAACAGGAGCGCGTCAGCGTCATTTTTAATGGCAACGACCAGCTTGTCAGCCTGTCCGGTGACTTCATGCCCGGTGTAAGCCGTGATGAAGCGCTGCTGGGCAAAGACAACGGCACCACCGTGCCGGCTCCAGCGCAGGAAGCCGAACAACCGAAGTCCGAAGTGCCGGCCAAGCCAGGCTCCTTGCTGGACAAGATCCAGAAGGACGTCGATGGCGTGGAGACCGTTCCAGTCCCATCGCCACAGCCTCTGGACACCAGCCCGCAGTAAGTGTGCGGCGCTCAGCAAAAAGCCCGGCATGCCGGGCTTTTTGTTGCCTGCAAATTGCCAGGCTTACGAATTCTGTTTGGCCAGCGCAGCCTTGGCCGCTCGCAGCCTGCGCGCCTCTTTAGGGTCGGCCAGCAAGGGGCGATAAATCTCGATGCGGTCGCCCGATTGCACAGCGCGCACCTCAGGGTCCGCTACCACCTTGCCAAATATTCCCAGAGCGCACTCAGACAGCGCCAACTGCGGGAATTGCGCCGCCATTCCAGACAGCCGCACCGCCGACCTCACACTCGTGCCTGATGGCAAGACCACCGCCAATAACACCTGGCGATCTTCGGCGGCGTACACCACTTCAATCTCAACCATGCAGTTGTTTGGCTCGTTGGCAAAACGCATCCACCAGCGTATTCGCCGCCTGATTGAACAAAGGCCCCAAGGTCGCCCGCACAATTGGCCCCGCGTACTCGAAAGACAGGTCCAGGCTGATCTTGCAGGCTTTCTCCGTCAACGCTTTGAACACCCATACACCATGCAGCTGAGTGAACGGCCCTTCCTCCAGATTCATCTCAATGGATTTTCCGGGCACTAGAATATTGCGCGTCACAAAGTGCTGACTGAGACCGGCCTTGGCCACTCCAACACTCGCAACCATCTGCTCATCACTGCTCTCCAGCACTTCGGCGGTCGAGCACCACGGCAGAAATTCCGGATAACGCGCCACGTCGTTGACCAGGTCATAGAGCGCCTGCGCCGGATAGGGCAATAAAGCCGAACGTTGAATATGCGTCGTCATGTAAGCGCTACTTCCACTGCTGAGGCAAACATCGCGAAAAAACAGCCGGATCCGCGAGAGAAAAAAACCAAAGAACTGCCCGTATTGTCCGGGATTCGCTCAACACGCTCAAGCACGCAGGTTGACCGTAGCCGACACGCTCGCAACTCCCTATAATGCCGCCCCTATGGCTAAACAAAAGAAACACCCTACAGGGACCATCGCGCAAAATAAAAAGGCGCGACACGATTACTTCATCGAACATCGGTTCGAGGCTGGTCTGGTCCTGGCCGGCTGGGAAGTAAAAAGTCTGCGCGCCAGCAAGCTGCAACTGGTCGACAGCTACGTATTGCTCAAAGATGGCGAGGCATGGCTGCTGGGCAGTCATATCACCCCGCTGACCACTGCGAGCACCCACGTGATTGCCGACCCGGTGCGCACGCGCAAGCTCTTGCTCAACGCCCGAGAACTCGAAAAGCTCGCGGCGGCCGTACAGCAGAAAGGCTATGCCTGCATCTGCCTGTCCTGGTACTGGAGCAAGCACCTGGTCAAGTGCGAGATCGCGCTGGGCAAGGGCAAGAAGGAATACGACAAGCGCGACACCGAGCGCGAACGCGATTCCAATCGCGAGCTGCACCGCGCCGTGCGCAACAAAGGCAAGGAAGACTAATCCTTGTGTCAATGTAGCCTTGGGTCAAGCACCCTGGGCTACATGCCTTTGCGCCGCTCCGCCCGCGCCACACGCTGAACTTCTTGACGCACCTCTTCCAGCACTTCCTGCACATACAGCAGGTGACGTGTTGAGACCTCGCGCGCCTGCTCGGCCCGCCCCTCAATAATCGCCAGGTACAGATCCCGGTGCTGACCGATCAGCATGTCACGGGTTTCCGTACGCTGCTGGTACATGCCACCGATATTGGTCACCACGTTACGCTTGAGCAAATCGAACAGCCCGCGAATAGTGTGCAGCAACACCGCGTTATGGCTGGCCTCCGCAATAGCCAGGTGAAACCTCGCATCCGCCGCCCCCTCCTCCACGCGACTGACCTCATCGGAACGCGCATAGCAATCCTGCAACGCCTCAAACGCCGCCGTCAGCCGCTCACGATCAACTTCCGTTGCACGCAGCGCAGCGTAATAAGCACACGACGCTTCGAGGGTCTGGCGAAACTCCAGCAGATCACGCTGGGCCTCTGGGTTATTTTCCAACAGGTGCAGCAGCGGGTCACTGAAGGTTGATCCCAATGAGTCCGCCACATAGTTACCGCCGCCCTGGCGACTGACCAACAGCCCCTTGGCCGCCAGCTTCTGGATCGCCTCGCGCAACGACGGGCGCGACACGCCAAACTGCTCAGCCAGCGCGCGCTCGGCTGGCAAGCGTTCGCCCGACTTCAGCGTGCCCTCAAGGATCATGCCCTCAAGCTGCTCGACAATATCGTCAGACAAACGGCGCTGACGCACCTGATCAAACCCCATAACTCGCTCTCCACAATCCCGACCCCTCGCCGGGCCCTCTATTCTGGCCTATCGCCGCGCTTGCAGCACCTATCAGAACGCCCGCGATTTAGCTGATCAGCACACCTCACCCAAGCGCCTACGACGAAAGTTTCGCGGGCGGCAAATTGACACACCCCTACCGAGGCTTTTACTCTAGCCGACAGCAACTGTAAATTGGTATTACCAATTATCCAGACTGCCTAAACAACAACAATCAGGGGCCACCCCACCATGCAAACCTGGCAACAGCTTTACAGCCCTCTCGGCAGCCTCGGCCTGTCCGCACTGGCCGCCGTTATTCCGATCGTATTCTTCTTCCTCGCCCTGGCCGTGTTTCGCCTCAAAGGTCACGTCGCCGGCAGCATTACCCTGGGGCTGTCGATTCTGGTGGCAATCTTTGCATTCCAGATGCCCGTGGACATGGCGCTCGCCGCCGCCGGTTACGGCTTTGCCTACGGCCTGTGGCCGATTGCCTGGATCATCGTCGCCGCCGTCTTTCTCTACAAACTCACCGTCAAAAGCGGCCAGTTCGAAATCATCCGCAGCTCGGTGCTGTCGATCACCGACGACCAGCGTCTGCAAGTGCTGTTGATTGGCTTCTGCTTCGGCGCCTTCCTTGAAGGTGCCGCCGGTTTCGGTGCGCCCGTGGCGATCACCGCCGCGCTGCTGGTCGGTCTGGGCTTCAACCCGCTGTACGCCGCCGGCCTGTGCCTGATTGCCAACACCGCGCCGGTCGCCTTCGGCGCGCTGGGTATTCCGATCATCGTGGCGGGCCAAGTCACCGGCATTGATGCGTTCAAGATCGGCGCCATGACCGGCCGCCAACTGCCGCTGCTGTCGCTGTTCGTGCCGTTCTGGCTGGTGTTCATGATGGATGGTCTGCGCGGCGTTCGCGAAACCTGGCCGGCGGCGCTGGTCGCAGGCCTGAGCTTTGCCGTCACTCAATACTTCACCTCCAACTTCATCGGCCCGGAACTGCCGGACATCACCTCGGCGCTGGCCAGCCTCATCTCGCTGACCCTGTTCCTGAAAGTCTGGCAACCCAAGCGCACCGCGGGCGCACAGATTGCCGGCGCTACCGGCGGCACAACAATCACCGCCAGCGCTGGCGGCTTCGGCCTGCCGCGCCAAACAGTCGCGTCGCCTTACAGCCTGGGACAAATCTTTAAAGCCTGGTCGCCGTTTTTGATTCTCACCGTGCTGGTCACGATCTGGACCCTCAAGCCCTTCAAGGCAATGTTCGCCACGGGCGGCGCGATGTACAACTGGGTGTTCAACTTCGCAATCCCGCACCTGGATCAGATGGTGATCAAGGTTGCACCGATCGTCACCCAACCGACCGCTATTTCGGCCGTGTTCAAACTGGACCCGATCTCAGCCACCGGTACCGCGATTTTCTTCTCCGCACTGGTCTCGATGCTGGTTTTGAAAATCGACATCAAAACTGGTCTGACCACTTTAAAAGAAACCTTTTACGAGTTGCGCTGGCCGATCCTGTCCATCGGCATGGTGCTGGCATTCGCCTTCGTCACCAACTACTCCGGCATGTCCTCGACCATGGCGCTGGTATTGGCTGGCACCGGCGCGGCGTTCCCATTCTTCTCCCCCTTCCTCGGCTGGCTGGGAGTTTTTCTGACCGGCTCCGACACCTCGTCCAACGCCCTGTTCAGTTCGCTGCAAGCCACCACCGCGCACCAGATTGGCGTCAATGACGTTCTGCTGGTGGCGGCCAATACCAGCGGCGGCGTGACGGGCAAGATGATCTCGCCGCAATCGATCGCCGTGGCCTGCGCCGCCACCGGTTTGGTGGGCAAAGAGTCCGACCTGTTCCGCTTTACCCTCAAACACAGCCTGTTTTTTGCCACGATCGTCGGGTTGATCACACTGGCGCAGGCCTACCTGTTCACCGGTATGCTGGTGCACTGAGACCTGCACGTAATAGGGTAAGAATCGACGCCGGACACCGAGTACGGCGTCTGCTATTTCTGGAGGACCGATGAGCCTGCCTGCTGCTTTTCTGAGCGACGTCGCACAACTGATCCCGAAAGATCGTCGCTTCGACGATCCACTTTCCACTCTCGCTTTCGGCACCGACGCCAGTTTTTACAGGCTGATCCCACAGCTGGTAATTCGTGTGGAGTCGGAAGACGAAGTCGTGGCGCTGCTGCAACTCGCCCAGCGTGATCGCGTGCCGGTGACCTTCCGCGCAGCAGGCACCAGCTTGTCCGGGCAGGCCATCAGCGATTCGGTGCTGATTGTGCTGGGCGATAATTGGAACGGCCGCGAGATTCGCGGGCAAGGCACGCAGATCCGCCTGCAGCCCGGCGTGATCGGCGCACATGCGAATGCGTGGCTGGCGCCATTCGGACGCAAGATCGGGCCAGACCCGGCGTCGATCAACGCTTGCAAGATCGGCGGCATCGTCGCCAACAATGCCAGCGGCATGTGCTGCGGTACGGCGCAAAACACCTACCACACGCTGGCAGGTATTCGATTGGTCCTGGCCGACGGCAGCCGCCTGGACACCGAAGACGCCGCCAGCATCACAGCTTTTCGCAAAACCCACGGCGCGCTGCTGGAAAGCCTGGCGACGCTGGGCCGCGAGACGCGGGCAAACGCTGAGTTGGCTGCAAAGATCCGCCACAAATACCGTCTGAAAAATACCACCGGCTTGTCACTCAATGCCTTGGTGGATTTCGATGAGCCGCTGGATATTCTCAGCCACTTGCTGGTGGGCTCCGAAGGCACACTGGGCTTCATCAGCGCAGTGATCTACGACACCGTGATTGACCATCCAAACAAAGCTTCGGCGCTGATTGTGTTTCCGGATGTCGACACCTGCTGCAACGCGGTGACGGTGCTGAAAACCCAACCGGTCGCCGCCGTTGAACTGCTCGACCGACGCAGCATGCGCTCGGTGCAGAACAAACCCGGCATGCCCGCTTTCGTACAGCAGCTATCGGAAAATGCCTGCGCACTGCTGATCGAATCCCGCGCGGCGTCGCCGTCGTTACTGCATGAGCAACTCGCGCTGATCATGGCGTCCCTGGCGTCCTTCCCGGTGGAGAAACAGGTCGACTTCACCGAAGACCCCGTGGAAAACGCGCGCCTGTGGGCGATCCGCAAAGACACCTTCCCCGCCGTCGGCGCCGTGCGCAAAACTGGCACCACAGTGATCATCGAAGACGTGACCTTCCCGGTTGAACAACTGGCCATCGGCGTGAACCGCTTGATCGAACTGTTTGACAAACATCACTACGACGAAGCGATCCTTTTCGGACACGCCCTGGAAGGCAATCTGCACTTCGTCTTCACCCAAGGCTTCAACAGCAGCGAAGAAGTCGCACGCTATCAGGCGTTCATGGACGACGTGGCGCAACTGGTGGCAGTAGAATTCGGCGGCTCGCTGAAAGCCGAGCACGGCACGGGCCGCAATATGGCGCCCTTTGTCGAGCTGGAATGGGGCAGCGATGCCTATCAATTGATGTGGCAACTCAAACGCCTGCTTGACCCGAACGGCATCCTCAACCCTGACGTGGTGCTCAGCGACGATCCCCAAATCCACCTCAAACACCTGAAACCACTGCCTGCCGCTGACGAGCTTGTGGATAAGTGCATCGAGTGCGGTTTCTGCGAGCCGGTCTGCCCCTCGAAAGGCCTGACCTTGAGCCCGCGTCAACGCATCGTGATCTGGCGCGATATCCAGGCGAAAAAACGCGCGGGTATCGACACCACTGAATTGAAGGCGGCTTATCACTACCAAGGCATCGACACCTGCGCCGCCACCGGGCTGTGCGCCCAGCGCTGCCCTGTAGGCATTAATACCGGCGACCTGGTGAAAAAGCTGCGCAGCCGTGACGCCGACCGTACGAAAACAGCCGATTGGCTCGCCAGCCATTTCGCTACCGCACTGCAAGGCGCGCGCTTTACGCTGCACGTCGCCAATGGCGCACGCATGCTGTTGGGCGCGCCGCGTCTGGCGAAGCTGTCGGCAAAAGTCACGCAGCTGTCCAAGGGCCAAATTCCGCAGTGGAGCAGCGCCATGCCACAGCCGGAAAAAGCCATACGTTTCAGTCCCGCCGTCACTGATGAGCGACCGCGCGTGGTCTACCTGGCAGCCTGCGTTTCACGCGCCATGGGCCCGGCAGCCGGTGATAAAGAGCAAATGTCGCTGTACGTCAAAACCCGTGGCCTGCTGGAAAAAGCCGGTTACCAAGTCGTGTTTCCCGACAATCAGGACAGTCTGTGCTGCGGCCAACCGTTCGCCTCTAAAGGCTACGCCGAGCAAGCCGAACTCAAACGCCAGGAACTGATCGGCGCCCTGCTCCATGCCAGCCGTGGCGGGCTCGACCCCATCTATTGCGACACCAGCCCGTGCACTTTGCGGCTGGTGCAAGACCTCAGCGAAACGCGCCTCGACCTTTACGACCCAGTGCGTTTCATCCGCACCCACCTGATGGACCGCCTCGACTTCACCCCGCAGGAAGCGCCGATTGCGGTGCACGTCACCTGCAGCACCCAACACCTCGGCGAAAGCCAGGCCTTGATCGACCTCGCAAGGCGCTGCTCGAAAACCGTGGTGATCCCCGAAGGCATCCACTGTTGCGGCTTCGCCGGCGACAAAGGTTTCACCACCCCGCAACTCAATGCCCATTCACTGCGCACCCTCAAAAACGCCGTGCAGCACTGCAGTGAAGGCATCTCCACCAGCCGCACGTGCGAGATCGGCCTGAGCCAACACGGCGGCATTGATTACCACGGTTTGGTGTACCTCGTGGACCGCGTCACCCAGGCCCGCGTGCATTAAAGCTGCAAAAAAACAGAACCCCTGTGCGCCGGCGCAGTCATCTGCATAGGCCTCGGCGAACGAGGCTAAACAGAGATGTCGCTGGCATGCCTTGAACGCCAGCAATGTCGAGCCCTTTTTCGCAAGGAGATACCCTATGAAGCGTTCCGCTCTTGCTGGCTTGTTCATTACCGCTGCGATGCTGGCCTCCCCTGTTTTCGCTGCCGGCGAAACTGATCTGTGCAAGATCAACCTGGACAAAATCAACAACGGCCAAGCTCTGCTGGCGACTGATACCAGTGGCAAAAAAGGCGAAATCGACACCGTTGTCTCCCAAGCCAAGGCCGCTCACGCCGCCGGCGATGACAAGAAGTGCATCGAGATTACCTCCAAGGCCCTGCAAGACATGCAGAACAGCGAGAAAGGCGGCCAATAAACCCGTCGCCGTCTCAAGGCCAACCTTCGGGTTGGCCTTCTCCAACCGTTTGGCGTACACTGCACAGGCTTGTCACTCACTAAGAAACAACGAGTTACAAGCACGGGGCCGTTTAGGATTCGACGCCGGTCGCGAAACTTTAGGTGCATGCCGAGTTGGTAACAGAACTCGTAAATCCACTGTTGCAACTTCTTATAGTTGCCAATGACGAAAACTACGGCCAGGAATTCGCTCTCGCTGCGTAAGCAGCCTTAGCCCTGAGCTTCTGGTACCTTCGGGTCCAGCAATCACCAGGGGATGTCTGTAAACCCAAAGTGATTGTCATATAGAACAGAATCGCCGTGCAGTACGTTGTGGACGAAGCGGCTAAAACTTACACAACTCGCCCAAAGCACCCTGCCCTTCGGGTCGCTGAGGGTTAACTTAATAGATACGGCTACGCATGTAGTACCGACAGCGGAGTACTGGCGGACGGGGGTTCAAATCCCCCCGGCTCCACCACTTCATCATCTAAAGACGTCCACGGACGTCTTTTTTTGTACCTGAAATCCAGTGAAATCAAGGGTTTAAGCGCTACTTGGCGCTGGAGAGGTTTTTTGAGTTCCAGCCGTTTGGGTATTCCAAATGGTATTCCAAGCCATCCGGTGCTATTTTTTGGAATACCAAAACGGTGTCAGAGGAAGCTCTCATGCCTGCTCCAGCCCTCCGCCTTTCCGACCGCCAGCTCAAGGCAGTCAAGGCAAAAGACAAGGATTACGTCCTCAGCGATGGTGACGGCCTTCAGCTCCGAGTCAGGAGCAACGGCTCGATGCTGTGGAACTTCAACTACCGCGAGCCGGTAACCAAAAATCGTATCAATATGGGGCTGGGCACGTACCCAGAGCTCTCACTAGCGAACGCCAGGAAAAAAGTGGTGGAAGCGCGCGAGCTGCTTGCACAAGGCATTGATCCCAAGGTGCAACGCAATGCACAGGACGAAGCCAAACGAGCGGAGACGGAACATACGTTCGAGAACGTGGCCACCGCCTGGTTCGAGCTGAAGAAGGACTCCGTCACGCCGGCGTACGCCGAAGACATCTGGCGGTCGCTCACGCTGCATGTATTTCCAGACCTGAAAACAACGCCGCTCTCGAAAATTACCGCACCGATGGTCATCGAACTGCTTCGCCCAATAGAAGCTAAAGGCAGTCTCGAGACAGTGAAGCGACTGAGCCAACGGCTCAATGAGATCATGACCTACGGGGTAAACTCCGGGCTGATTTTCGCTAACCCCCTCAGTGGCATTCGGGCGGTATTCAAGAAGCCAAAAAAAGAAAACATGGCCGCGCTACGACCAGATGAGCTGTCCGAGCTCATGATCGAAATCGCGAACGCCAGCATCAAGCGGATCACCCGCTGCCTGATCGAATGGCAACTGCACACCATGACCCGTCCTGCCGAAGCGGCCACCACCCGATGGGCAGACATCGACTTCGACAAACGCATCTGGACCATCCCGCCGGAGCGCATGAAAAAGCGTCGTCCGCACACCATCCCGCTGACCGAACAGGCACTCGCGTTACTGGAGACGCTCAAGCCCCACAGCGGCCACAGGGAATACGTGTTCCCGGCAGATAGAAATCCGCGCACCCACGCCAACAGCCAGACTGCCAACATGGCGTTGAAACGCATGGGCTTCCAGAACCGCTTGGTCAGCCACGGCATGCGCTCTATGGCCAGCACCATCCTGAACGAGCATGGGTGGGATCCGGAGCTGATCGAAGTCGCGCTGGCGCATGTCGATAAAGACGAAGTTCGGAGCGCCTACAACCGGGCGGATTACATCGAACGCCGGCGTCCGATGATGGCCTGGTGGAGTGAGCATATCCAGAAGGCGGCAACGGGCAGCTTGTCGGCATCTGCGATCAATCAAACCAGTGACCGCAACGTCGTGCCGATACGCTGAGGATTCACCGGATGGCGACAACCCGCGTAATCCGTGGCGTGCAGCGTGGCGACAGAAGTGGCGACTGTCGCCAAGCGCGTAGCCAAACCCTATAACCCCGACGCCAGCACAAACCGGGCAGCGCCCATGATTGAGTCAGTCGCCATCAGGCTGCCGCACTGCGTTTGATTGAGGCGATCACCGAAATGATTGCGTTGGCATCCGCGTCGCCAAACGCACCGTCTAATCCCTCGTGGTGCAGCGCGGTAAAAGGCGGCTCATATAGTTGACCTGCTTCCATCACGCCCTGCCGGGTTAGACGCTCGATGATCATTTCAACAAACCGAATCTGCTGACTGCTGTAGCGGTTCTCGTCGAGGAATTGACCGAAAGCCTCTTTTGCGGCATTGCGATCCAAGCCTACCAATGATCGGATCAGCAGTGTCAGCGGTTGGTCAGTGCCGTAGCACTGCTCGAACTGCTCACGACTCTGAACCGGTTCTGACTCGTAGACAAAATGCTCCAGCTCGCTCAGATCGCTAGGCGTCAGCGGCCGGTTAAACTTGAGCTTGGCGATGGCCACATGGTTCTCATTGCCACGGATATAGGCTTCGACCTTTTTCTTGTACTGCTCCAGGTTGATGCCGGTATTGAAATCTTTCAGGTTGACTACAGTCGCTTCGCCAATCTCGTCGCTCAGCACGCTATAAACGGGGTTGCTCAGGCGGCGTTCGATAAACTTGATCAGCTCACGCATCTTGCGCCGCAGTTGCTCAAGCATCGGCAAGCTGATGTCCTGCCAGTACTCGTCGGTTTGCACGTCCTGAAGCAACGCAAGCTCAGCATGCACTGCCGGAATGCTGTCCATCACTTCTAACTGGCTGGCCAGCTCGACTACCTTGTCACGATATGTCACGAAGTCGCTGGTCGAGCGAAGTAACCCCAGCTGCAAATTCAGGCATAGGAGATCGAACAACTTGGCGGATATGTGCTCAGGAGCGCGCTCACTCGGCAAGCCGGCGACGTGACTGCGCAGATCACCCAGCGCTGCATCATCCAGCGCATTCCAAACTTCACGCTCGGCAAAGCGGGTTACGTGCTCAAGTTCGGTACGCACGATGAAGTTGTCCTTATTCATCGCCGCGACTTCGTCGTGCAGCTCGTCGGTCAACTCCCTGCGCAGCTCGACAAAGGCATCGTACTGGCCTCTGGTCTCCGCCAGATCAACAGGCTCGCGAACGTCCTTCGGCGCTAACAACGACAGCAGATCCAGCCGCGCTTTGAACAACCGCTTGCCTAGCGGTTCGGCCGTACCGCCCAAAGCGCCTTTGGGGTTTTCGTTGAAGTATTCGAAGTTGGCGCAGAAGTCGAAGATGGCGAACTCGCGCTTGTGCACACCAGGCGCAAACAGGTCCGGGCATAGGCGCGTGCCGCGGCCGATCATCTGCAAGAACTTCACCTTTGAGCGGACGGCCTTGAAGAACACTAAATTCAACACCTGTGGCACGTCGATGCCGGTATCGAGCATATCCACTGAAATGGCGATCTGCGGCTGCTTGTTCAGTTTGCTGCTGAAGTCATCGATCAGGGTCTGCGCATAACTCACTGCATGGGTGATCACCCGGGCAAACTCCCCCTTAAAGTGCGGGTAATGATGATTGAAGCGCCGTGCGATAAAATCGGCGTGCTTTTGGTTCACTGCAAAAATAATGGTCTTGCCGAGCTTGTCGCCACCCTCCACTGTCAGGCCATTTTGCATCAAGTGTTTTAGCATCAGGTCAACGGTTGGCTCGTTGAATAGCTGCTTGTTGACCTCAGACGCTAGCACCTCGGTAGGTGCATCACCTTCGGCACTGTAATCGCCCCAATCCAGCGACTCCCAATGCTCTTTCTCATCATCGCTGAGCTGGTCGTAACGGATGCCTTCGCGAACAAACTTGATCGGCACCGAATAAGCCTTGGGCGGCACTAGATAACCATCATCCACCGCTTCATTCAGGCCGTAGGCATCGGTCGGTACACCGGTTTCCAGACCGAACAGGTGATAGGTATCGCGATCCACTTCGTCACGCGGGGTAGCGGTCAGGCCCACTAGATAACTGTCGAAGTAACGGAAAATCGCGCCGTACTTCTGGTAAACACTGCGGTGCGCCTCGTCGATCACGATCAGGTCGAAATGGCCAACGCCGTACTTGCGACGGTCGCCCTCCATCTGGTCGATCAAACCCATCATGGTCGGATAGGTGCACAGATACACCCGACCTTGGCCATTTTTGTCGGTAACAAGATTGACAGGACTGGAGTCCGGCAGGAACTCCTTGAAGGCATTTGCGGCTTGTTTTACCAGGGCTACCCGGTCAGCCAGAAACAGCACGCGCTTGACCCAGTTACCCCGCATCAACAGCTCGATCAGGGCAATCGACATCCGTGTCTTGCCAGTGCCGGTGGCCATGGTTAGCAAACCGGCGCGGCGGCCCTGACTCAGTGATTCGGTCATCGCTCGAATCGCCCGGTGTTGATACGCCCGCTCAACAATCTCGCTATTGATCGGCAGTTCGCGCAAGTCGGTTTGCAGGCTGCGCCGCTGAATCGCCAACTCCAGCTCATCGCGGGTGTAAAAACCCTGCACTTCGCGTGGCGGCGCACGGCGGTCGTCCCACAGCCAGGTGTGGTTACCGTTGCTGTAGAAAATCAGCGGCCGCTGGCCCTTCTCGGCTTCCAGGCAATCGGCGTACAACTTGGCTTGCTGCTGCCCCACGTCCGGGTCTTTCAGGCTGCGCTTAGCTTCCACCACCGCCAATGGTCTGCCGTTGGCACCCCACAGCACGTAATCGACAAAACCCTCACCTTGCCCGTTGGGCATGCCGCTGACTGGCACTTCAGCGTCAGCGTTTTTGCCCAATTCCCAACCGGCCTCGCGCAGCAGCACATCGATAAACAAACGGCGGGTGTCGGCCTCGTCGTAATCATGGTTATCCGGCACTGCGATATTGGTCGCCTTGGCCTGGGCCAGCGCCGCTCGTGTGGCAACCAGCTCAGCATCCAGTCGCGCCAGCAGCGACTCGCGTTCACTTAGGGTTGCGGCTTGCTCGGCAATCGCCGCCTCTCGGGCTTCAAGGGTGCCGTGCTGGGCTGCAATCTGTTGCTGGAATTTGGCTTCCTGCTTTATCAGCTCAGCACGAGTAAAGGCTGCCGCCTCGCTAACGCTGACCAACTGCGGCACGCGTTTTTCGTCAAACGCGGCGTCGATGCTTTTTGGTTCGCTGGCGCGGGTATAGGTGCGCGCCAGCCAGAACAGCAAATGAAACAGCTCGCGCACCAACTTCATCGCATCGCTGTAGCCAATCGGTTGATTGGAGTGCACCGCCTGATTGCCAAATTTCTGAATCAAGCGCGCCTTCTGATGGATTTGCGGCGGCAATAGGCGCACAAACTCCACCTGAGTCAACAGCAAATTCAGACCGTTGTCGTAAGGCATGCGCAGGTCACGGTCATGCTCGTACAGCCAATGCACCGTCTGCTCCAGCGCATGCCGGGTACGCATGCAACAGGCACGCGGGTCGGAATACACCAACTGCTCCGCGCCCTTGGCCGGCTCAAATAGCGCTTTAAATTCGGGGATTAGAAATTCAAAGTTGCTCATATCAACCGGTTGCCTTCTGTGAGTCCATCTCGTCCAGGTGCTGGCGCACGCTGCCTATTGAATCCTGAATCCTGCGGGTAAAGCTGGAAGGCTCGCGGTAGCTCATCACCAGCCGATCAATCGCGCGGGTCATGGCCACATAAAGCAAACGCGCCTCGCCTGCCTCATCTTCGCCCTTTTTCGGCATGTCACCCAGGCCAGGAATCAGCACCAGACCGAACTCCAAGCCTTTGCTCGAATGCATGCTGACGATCTTGACTGCATCCTCATTGCCATACAACGCACTACGACCCCTGGGCGACTGGCCCGAGGCAAAGGCGATGTCAGCCTCACTCAACGCCCGCTCGATGCAGATGGAGTACCAGTTCGAGGACTAAAGTTTTCCTTCAAATGCCCGTTGTTGCAGTGAAGTAAACAGCTTCTCTAGCCCTGCCGAACTTGATTGAGAGGCTAAGGCATTTTTAATGATGTGCTGACATATCAAATCGAACTTATCTTGTAGGTTTCTTGGCGGAATCATCATAGGAAGCTCCCTCAATCGACCAAGAGTGATCTCACGAAATGTCGCACCTTTAACCTGCCTTTCAATCCAGCGCTGAGTTCCCGCAGAGCGAAGGTGGTGTAGAGCAAAATTCCGTGCGATCTTTTCGCCTACCGCAATACGTGCGGTCCCCTGCGTTAAATTCGCTCCATCCAAGGACTTGGGTACAAGTGCAGTGGTCCCGACGGTCGCTCGGATACTCATGACGATATCGCCCGCTTCGACACGGGACCGACTGAATTTCTTCGCAATTACTGGATCGGTCCGTCTTAGTCCTACTTCAATTATCTCTCCGTCAGTGATATCGCCCGTACGGATATATGGAGTGCCGCCAGCAAACTCCTTACCGGCCTGAACGATCCCGTAAGTGACAATTGTCCCTGGATTGACTGCTTCAGATAGGGGCTTTTCCGGCCACTCCTTCGGGTTGGTCATCGGGTCGCCGAACATCTCCAGAAACAAAGATTGCAGCAAGTGATTGAGCTTGGTGATGGCTTCACGACGCTTGGCACGCAGCGCGTCGGCCCTGTCCAAAATTGCCGCAATACGGCGCTGTTCGGGGAGCGGAGGGAGCGGAATCATTGCCGCACGAACGATTTTGTCACTTACAGCCGGATAGCTCGCTCCTGTGGCTAGGCGCACCATCTCGCCAACGAACTTTGGGTGCTTTACCCAATGAAAAAGATATGAACTATCAACCCTGTTCGAACGCGGTCGTAAAACGGTGTAGCCAGTTGAGGCCGTTGCACCATCAAGCTCAGTTGGCACAATAGCCACACCGTTTAGATTAGGACGCACGGTTGAGACAAGAATGTCTCCGGTCTTAACAATTTGTCGCGCACGAGATGGTGCATCCGAACATGCTATAGGGCTAATGCCTTCGATGCGCTTTGTATCTTTATCGACTGATGACAGGTCAATGTAATCAATCTCACCATCAGGATCTTCTGATGCTGGACTCCAAGTCAGACATCGATCAGTGCATTCGCCTAGCGCCACCAGATTACTCACCGATCATCTCCTCTAACTCTTCCATCCCTCGCATAATCTCCGCTTCCAGCGTTTTCAACTCGGCCAGAATTTTCTGCGGAGCTTCGTGCTGCACTTCTTCGTACACTACTTCCTTGTAGCGGTTAATCGACAAGTCATAGTCGTTGTCGACGATTTCAGCCTTGGGAACCAGAAAGCATTGCGCGGTACGGTCAAGGCCCGCGCTGGTCTTTCGCTTGTGCCAGCGGTCAAGGACGTCAGGCAGGTTATTGCATTCATGTTTGCTCGCATCTAGTTCGGTGCGCTTATCATCCAGCGAGAACCCATCAGCTTGCATGTTGTAAAACCAGACATGGTCAGTGCCGCCTGAGTTGGTTTTGGTAAACAGCAAGATGGCAGTGGACACCCCCGCGTAGGGGCGAAATACGCCCGACGGCATTGAAACAATGCCGTCCAGCTTGTGCTCTTCCACTAGCATCTGACGCAGCGCCTTGTGCGCCTTACTGGAGCCGAACAATACGCCGTCCGGGACAATCACCGCCGCGCGGCCACCGGCCTTCATGAGGCGCAGAAACAGGGCAAGAAACAACAACTCAGTCTTTTTGGTTTTGACGATTTGCTGCAAGTCCTTTGCGCAGGCCTCGTAATCCAAGCTACCAGCAAACGGCGGGTTGGCTAGAATCAGACTGAACTGACCTTCGACGCCAGCATGGCCTTCGCTGAGCGAGTCGCGGTTTTCAATCGCCGGGTTTTCCACTCCGTGCAGCAACATGTTCATCGAACCAACGCGCAGCATGATGCTGTCGAAGTCGAAACCGTGAAACGTGTCGTGGTTGAAGCGCTTGGCGCTGGCCGCGTCTTGGTACAACTCATGACTGTGGTGAGTGTTGAGGTATTCGGCAGCCGCCACCAGAAAACCAGCGGTGCCGCAGGCCGGATCACAAATGGTGTCCGACGGTTTGGGCGCCATCATTTCGACCATCAACTTGATAATGTGCCGAGGCGTACGGAACTGACCATTCTGCCCTGCGCTGGCAATCTTGCCGAGCATGTATTCGTAGAGGTCGCCCTTGGTGTCGCGGTCTTCCATGGGGATGGCGTCGAGCATGTCCACCACCTTGGCCAGCAACGCCGGATTGGGGATGGTAAAGCGCGCATCCTTCATATGCACGGCGTAGGTGGACTCGCCATCTTCGCCGCCCAGCGACTTGATGAAAGGGAAGACCTTGTCAGCAATCAACGTATATAAGCTGGCAGGATCACCCAGTGCCTTGAACGCCGCCCAGCGTAAATCTGCCTGGTAGGGGCTGAAAATCGGATTATCAATCGGCTGCCCGGTGCGCGCGGCCTTACGCTCTTTAACCGTCTGCAACTCGTCGAGACGCTTGATAAACAGCAGGTAGGTCATCTGTTCGATGACTTCCATGGGATTGGAAATACCGCCGCTCCAGAACGCATTCCAGATCTGGTCAACTTGGGATTTGATGGCGCCTGTGATCACTACTGATAACTACCTGGATTGAATAATGGGTTTACTGCCCAGCGCAGCAACAATGCGGGCAATAGGCCAAGCTGGGAAAACGCCGGCCTGACAAGGTATGCGCAGTGTAACGATTAGCGGGTGAGGCTGTCAGGCACAACCGCGCGGACTACATCGAACGCAAGTGCCCGATGATGGCTTGGTGGAGTGACCACATCCAGAATGCGGCCACGGGCAGTCTGTTGGCATCTGCTATCAATCTAACCAAGGACCGTAACGTCGTGCCGATACGTTGAGGGCTCACTGGATGGCGCCGGTAGCCGAAATTTTCGCCCAGATGCATTAGTAGTTCTGTTGGCGACACCGGCGACGCCGGCGACAACCCACGTAATCCATGGCGCGCAGCATGGCGACAGAAGTGGCGACTGTCGCCAAACCTCCTGCATGTCTGCGCTCCTCCGGCCAAGCCCCAGCGCATGGGAATGCTCCGCATTCCCATGCGCTGGGGCTCACATTTAAAAGACGACGAACGGCTCATCGTCCATCCAACGCCCCTCACGACCAAGGCATTCCAGCACCGCTGGCTGGCCCAATCGGCTGCGCGCAATCCGGTTGACCCAACCATACGCGGACGATAGAAAGAAGACTCAAAGCGCTGCCGTTGGCAGCACCCAGGTAGCCAGAACCTTTGAGGCTACGCCACATCGTGGTGGTTCACCCCAAGTGCGATTAGCGTCCGGCGGCTCGCACGGTCACAGCGATGTGATGGATGCCTACTTCTCAGCTTTGCCCACTGCGGCAACTCAGGCCTTCTCCTGGCTGCTCTGCAGCAACTTTCCGCTTGGCCATTTCTTGCGCCAACCTGTTGCCCGTCTCTTTGCCCCAAAAGAGACGGGCGCTCCTACCGCTGCTGCAGCCCAACTCGTACAAGGCTTTGCGGCATTCCTCCTCGTGACAATCGGCGTGACAAACACCGAAGTCACCAGCAACAGCGATGCAGATGATGGTGCCGCAGCCCACGCAATGGACTGCACCTGACTGACCGTCAGGCATGCCCCGGTCATCTCATTACTGCCTTCACCTGACTCAGGATCTCGCGGCACCGGTCTCGTCAACCAGTGCAGCCTCCACCCGCCCACCGCTATCGGTGTTCAGGAGGCCAGATCATGAGATGCCCAAGCTCCCGGTCGTAAGGAGCCGCCAGTCCCGCGTAAGTGGACAACCCTCACAGGTCGCAGGGGCCTTTATCCCTGATAACACTCAACAACCGTGGCGGGGTGAGTGAGGACGAAGTCGATAATCTCAGGAGAATGGCGATGCAACTGTGCGAAGCGTTCGAGCCACCACAACCGTTGCTGGAATACCAGCAGGCGCCACTGCCCTACCCGGTCGAAGCACTCGGGGAACTGTTGGGCCCTGCGGTCGAACGACTGGCCGAGGTGATCGGCGTGCCTTGCGCCATGGCGGCGCAATCGGTGCTAGCCACTGCAGCCCTGGTGAGCCAGGGTCATGCCAATGTCCAACTCGACGGCCGAACCTATCCGCTGTCCCTCTACCTACTGACGGTGGCGTCCTCGGGTGATCGCAAAAGCGCGGTGGACCACCTGGCACTGAAGGCCGCGCGCGACTGGGAACGACAGCAGTGGACCCTGTATGCGGAAAAGCTCAAAGCTTATCGCGTAGCCACCAGCATCATGACCAAACCCAAAACGTCAAAGAAACACGCGGAGGCGGAAGACAGTGAGCTATCCGAGCCGGTACCGCCGAGACTGATCATTGCCGAACCCACCATTGAGGCTCTGGTCAAAAGCCTGTGCAATGGTTTGCCCAGCATGGGCTTGTTCAATGATGAAGGTGGCCAGTTCTTGGGCAGCAGCACCATGAGCAAAGAGAACCTGCTCAAGGCGATCACCACCTTGTCGACACTGTGGGATGGTAGCCCGATCGACCGGGCGCGTTCCATGGCCGGAGAAAGCCTGCGCGCCTATGACCGCCGCCTCAGTCTGCATCTGATGCTGCAGCCCTACCTGGCCAACCAACTGTTCAAAGACCCGGTGATCAATGGCCAAGGCATCCTCGGCCGCTGCCTGATCAGTTGGCCCGAGCGCCTGGCTGGCCAGAGACTCTACAAGGCAATCGACCTGACCCGAGATGCCAAAGTCCAGGGCTACCAACAGCGGATCACCGCCCTGCTGCAAAAGCCCTGGTCGCTTCACAAGGATGGCTCACTCAATCCCGCCACGCTCGAGCTGACTGCCCGTGCCCGTCGTGCCTGGATTGATATTCACGACACCATCGAGTGCCAGTCTGGCGAGTTCGGCGAGCTAGCCGGTGTCCAGCCTTTCGCGGGCAAAGCCCCGGCGAATGTGCTGCGCATCGCGGGCGTGCTGGCCATGGTTGAAGAGGCCAGTCAGTTAGATGAAGCACACATCCAGCGCGCCTCCACGTTGATGGATTACTACCTGGCCGAGATCCAGCGCCTGACCGAACAGGAGCCAGTCAATAGCCGACGCGAAGAGGCGGATCGGCTGTTGCGCTGGCTGGTGCAGAAAGGCTGGACCCACTTCAGCATCCGAGACGTCAATCGCAACGGCCCTCGTTTTGCCCGCAAGAGCGCTGACCATACCGCCTCTTTATTGGTCGTACTGATCACTCATCGCTGGCTGAGCAGTCGCGATGGAAGAACCTTCGAGGTACGCTATGTTCCGCCTCAATGACGCGGTGCGCCGCTACCAAGCGCAACATCAACCGCAGCCAGAATCGCGGCGTGTCGCCACCTCTGTCGCCACCCTGTCGCCGCGCCCCAGGCCAGAAACGACGCGGGTTGTCGCCACTGTCGCCGCTGTCGCCACACCACCACTTGATCCTGCCTACCTCGTCCTGCTGATTGAGCAACTACGTGAAGAAGGGGCACTGTTGCAACACCATGAGAACGCCCTCCTGATCCGCCCGACACACTGGCGGCAGGTGGACAGGCTCAGCCCCCACTGGAAAGCCCTGCTGCTCTTTCTGCAAACAAACGAAAACGGTGATGATGATGGCTCTGGTCGGTCGGCGTGAGGGTCGCAACTTTGGCTACGGTCGGCAGCTGAGCTACGCTGGCCCACAGGCGCTCAAGGATCTGTTTGCCGACGGCCACTTCGCCACGGTCAAAGCGCATAGCGATCGCTGGCAAGCGTTCGTGCGTTGGTGTCGGTCAGAGGATGGACCCGGTTACAACGATGCGCGCCAGATCGATCGACAGACGCTGCAAGACTACGCCGCTTACCTGCGCCAGCAGATCCAGCAAGGCGAACTCTGCATCGCTACCGCGCAGAACCGTCTGAGCAGTGTTAACCGCACCCTCGCGGCACTGCGCGGTGATCAGGACGTGAGGATCGCCAGTCCGAGCCAGGCGTTGGGACAGCAGCGCTCGAACGTAAGCACCCGCGCGCCGGATGGCCAAGACCAGCAACAGGTACGGCGAGTATTCGAGGCGCTTGGCAAACAGCAACACGAGCGGGTGGCCGCGATTGTCCTGTTGGCCCGAGTAACCGGTATGCGCCTGCGCGAAGCGATCCTGGCTGACCTGCCACGCTTGCACCGCGAAGCCGAACACTTAGGCCGCATCAATATCCAGGACGGCACCAAAGGCGGCCGCTCAGGCGCATCAGCGCCGCGATGGGTCGCGGTAAATGAAGAGGTGAAAGCGGCGCTGCTGTTTGCTCGTAAGGCATCGCCGCCCCGCAGCCGCAACTTCCTGGCCCGAGACGAAAGCTACGCCGCGTTCCTGCAACAGACCGTACTTCCCGCCCGTGAAACGCTGCATGAACACGGGCTGAAGGGTTTTCATGAACTGCGAGCGGCCTACGCCTGCGAACGTTACGAGCAGCTCACTGGCCACGCGGCTCCGGTCAATGGTGGTCACTGCTATCGCATTGACCGCGACCTTGATCAACAGGCGCGCCAACAGATCAGCCTTGAACTCGGGCATAACCGGATCGATGTGATGTCGGCCTACATTGGAGGTCGAGCATGACCAAGTCCTTCGATATGGCGCTGTTCCTGAGCGGCGTACTGACCGGCTCGAAGGTCACTCAGCAACGCCACCTACGCCAAGCCCGAATCATGCAAGCGACCATTCAACAACGATGGCAACGCGATAATCCCTGGACCTGGCAGCTCAAGCACGTGCGCTGGTTTCTCACTCAACACCTGAACGACCATTGCGACGCCACCCGGTATTATTATCGACTCACAGCTCTGTTGATCTGGGAGCGGCTAGGGAATGACCGGCAACTGCTGATGGATATCTCGATGCGTCTTGGATAGACGACACACCGGCCTTAACAATTGACAAAACGATTGCTCTCAAATAAGGAAATCAAATGAAAGCCAGATTTTTGCCACCTAGAGTCGGCCATTATGGAAATCTCGTATGGCGTAGAGAGGAGTTCGTAAATAAAAATGCTGAAATATCAAGCTCACTTAAAAAACTGAGAAGCCTCGGGTACTGGGCAAGTGCATTCCCAGAAGGCGATGGCGTGACATTTAGCGCACCAAGCTTTACTGCCAACGAAGACGACAGAGATATACTTGAAGACTTCAGGAACTGCTTCGACTGGATTGACATTGAGCAAGCTCAGTCTCGCGACTCCAATACCGAAATAGCTGAACTGGAGACAGATAACAGAACATTAAACTGCACAATTATAATCCCTCTAGAAAAAATCTACATACAAAAAACCTTAACCCTGGGAAAGTATACATATTTCTGCCGTAAAGAATTCGACCAAGAGCCCTACGAGCGGTTATCAGACTTAGAAACTGAGTACGTACAATTCAACTGCAAACTAAACTATCGAGACCTACTAAGGCTCAATCGCACCATAGACCATAACGACTACGTTATAAATAAATGCTTATCTTTAGCAGAACATGCTTTAGACATCATAAGATATTCCCACAGCTCCTTTAAAAATAAAGCATTTACGCCAAATCCAGCTGGACAGCGCGATGATGGCTTTTATGATGTCGAAATCATCCCATCTGAGAGAACACACTTGAAACCGCTGAAACTTAGCGGAATATCAAAGCCACTATCGGTTAGTAATAATTGGCTAGGACCTCAAGTCGACGACCTGCTCTATCCAGGCACTCACTATTTAGCCGCCATCTACAATGAAGAAATCACAAACGAAATATCCTCATCCGTAACTTCATCATTACGCTCGTGCAGGCAGTCGTTTTACTCGATTGGCAGCGAGTCACAATTCTTAAATCTTTTATTTACACTCGACGGCCTTGCCGATCCTGAAAAAAAATGGACGGGATGGAAACATCGGAGTTACATAGCCGCCCTTATTTGCGAACGTTCCCCCAACAAATTCCACTCCATCCTTGAGGAGTTCGACCGCATATACAACGACATCCGAAACAAACAAGTTCATGAAGGAAGAGATTTTTACCAGATCCCCGATGATCCGGACGACGTATCCGAGACGATATTTTGCTATATTAAAACATTAATCCAGCTAATTGCTGACAAAGGCTTCTCTAATAAATCCGAATTAAAGCAATACGCCATGACGCTATTAAAGGAACAGATCTATAAAGACAAATGTCATGAGGTCGTTCAACGAGTATCTATAGCTCGAGAAAAAAAACCTGAGCATCCTTCATGGTAGGTTTACACTACGGAGCAGCCCTTTAATTTTTCGGTGAGTCACAAGCCCTCCCCACACATTTTCAAATCAAAAAATAAATTTTGGCCAGACCACTATCTTTATAAACAGCTTGCACCCTATTGCACGTAAACGTGGTCTGACCCCAGTTTTCCTGCATTGCTTTCCAGTTCAAATTGAAATTCCACGCTATTAAGTAGCTCTTAAAAACAAACAATGGAGCTTGCAAGACCGACAATAAATCCAGTAGCTTTTACTACAACCTATAACGACCCCTATCATTACGGTAGGTACCAATCGATAATATCTCGCACATGATAAGGCGCCTCGTAAACAGTGCTTTTAAATACTATATTTGACTCCGATATAGATTGCACATAACCGGTGATCTCTTCGATATCTTCGGGCGCAAAACCGTAACGCATAAGTAGCATATGCATCGAATTATTTGTTCCAAACCTTAACAACTCAATCATCTTGTCTGCACGGGCATCAGCGGTTAACGTTTTATAGACTTTAAAAGCCGCTATAAAAACGTCCGACAGGGAAAAAGATATAACCTGATCTAGATAGTCATATGTATCAAAGACGATCACATCGTAACTGACATCAGTTGCGGGCGTCCCATCCTTGTGAAGTGAATATACATAAAGACCACTATGAGGTAACTTATGAGCCGGTTGAGAAAACTCAGCGGCGCCACGACGCCCAAAGCTCCTACGTGATATACGGCTATATCTAACCCCTACAATCTCCTTGAATGATCGCCCTTGAAACGTTTGAAGCATTATACTGATTGCACTTTCAAAGACATTCATCTCCCCCTTGCCTAACTCTCTGTCCAAAGAACGCTCGAAGATAACTAAAAAATAGTCATTCAAGCGAATTCTGGTATCACGATTTTCATCCCCCTGAAGGACACTTCTAATAGTCAAATTTGAGCCATAAAGCACACCCAATATTTCTTTGGCAGCGTCAATAACTTCAGGAGAGGATAATCTATCAATTTTTGTAGAGGGCAAATGGAGCTCGTCGTCAAATGTCCCATTTTTCATAGAATCTAAGAGCTCGGCGTTATCACTATCTTCGTCATACGGCTGATCTATGACTGACCTTTCGTTCAACACAAATTTATCGTTAATCCTAGTAATGAAAAGATCAGCGCTTCTTGTAAACACATATCCATAATCGAATATCGCTTGTTTTGAAAGCCGCCCCGCTCGCCCAATCAAGTTTTTAAATGAAAGTGACTTTTCTTCGTCACTCTCGCCTTGAAATCGCATATTGTCTAGCCAGACGATATCAAAGGGCATATTTACACCCTGAGCAAGTGTACTGGTTGCAAAACAAATTTTTGCAAAACCTGCCCGAATGAATTCTTCGACCAAAAAGCGCACTTCTAACGGAACTGATCCATGATGGATGACTACTCCTTTTTGCAGTAGTTCAACCATTCTTGAGCGGTGGTCAATTTTGTTGGCACCAAGCAAATTCTCGACAGAAGTTATTATCTGCCTGGCCTTAGGATGCGTAATGCTAGGAAATTTGGCTATATGCTCTTCATACCCCTCTAGAAAGGAGCCATTATAAATAGATGCTTTGGACACATAAATTAAAATGGAATGATCACCACTAAAGGCAAAAGACTCAAATCCACCCTCAAACTTTACACAATTGCGTAGAAGATTACCTTTCTCTTCGAAAGGTGAAAATATATAGCAGTTGCCATTTGAATGCTGGAAGACACAAATTTTTCCCACTGTCCCGTGAGTGTAAGACCTAGCATAACCATTACCTTCAGGAATATCGTGTTTCTTAAACTGAGCGTCAGGATTGTCCACGAAAGGATGAGCGAAAATAAGTTTTGCTGATGAGAATGTTTTTTGTATTCGCCTTACTAAAACATCAAAAATCACACCCCGCGACCGATCTTCAGAAACGTGTGCCTCATCAAAGAAAAAGACTCTTAAATCCAGCTTGGCTGAAGTTGTAAAAAGATCTCTAGCTCGCTCAGGAGTGAGTACAAATATTCTACGAGGATTTCGACTTGTAAAAATAGCGTCAACAAATGGAGTGATCATCACCCCCTTATCGCCATCAAACCTCTCCTTCATAGTATTTATATATTCAGCAATCAAGGCTCTAGAAGGTACAACAACAACTGCATCACCCTCTTGCTCAGCAATGAAATCCCGAATCGAATAGGACTTCCCAGCACTAGTTGGCGCCGATATTGATACAAATTGCTTGCTATCAATAGCTCGACGAACACTTGCCTGCACGGGAGTCAAGTATCCCCCGTAGGCTTTTTTATGAGCTTCACCTATGGAAGATAGAAGCAAAGAGTATAGGTTCTCAGGCCTAATCACCTTATAGAAAAGTCCTAGCGCGGAGATTATTCGCTCTTCAAGCTGAGAAAACACATCCGGATGAAACACTCTATATAAAGATAGAGTTTCTAATATACCTGAATTAATCGGCCCTATCCTATGGACTTCATCAAGCACTCCAACCAGATCTTCAAAAGGAGTTAAACTATTTCGAATCAATCTAACCTTCATGAGTCACACCAATCATATAAACAAATTTCACGCTATGATTTTCGGAAAACTCTGCAGCTTTCTTTAGTGCATTTCTATATACTGTGAGCTGATCATCAGCATGAATCGAAAACGCCGCAATAACACCATGAACATTATTATCAAGATTAGAAATCCCTTCGCTTGTAGCCAGGCTTACTAAGTGAACCCTATCTCGTTTGTGTTTTTTTACCGTAACGAAATCTCCAGCTTGTTTTAGCGCACGCCCATACGAAGTAGTACTTGAGCAATACTTCGCCTCTCCAAAATTTATGATATGGCCAGGGCATATACTATGAAAATCGAAGCCTTCATTCTGTTTAGCTTGAGGCTTCCAAAGCTCCGCGATGGGTATGAGAGTGTGTTTGAAAACAACCTCAAGAGCTTTGGCCGCTCCCATTGAGACCATTAGCTCACCAAACTCATCAACGACAGAGTCTTCTCTTTCAGCAGCTTTAAATATTTCGACAAGAAGCTGCGCGGTTTCTTGAACAGTGTATTCATAGGAGGATCTGGTGCCGGCATCCAAGGTCATCATCCATGAAGTATCCACTACAGACTCGGAAAGCACCTTGGCTATTTTTGATATCTGGGACACATGAACATGGCAGAGTTTTACGAAGTCAATTCCATTTGCATTAAATACCTCGGTGAACTCACACCCCCAGCTAGAATCCGGAAGCGTCCCGCCATAAGTTATCGTCACGTAGATTCCTCCTTGAAAAGCGGGCTAAAAAAAATAGGAAGTACGCCACAACAGTCTGCGGATCTTATGAGGTCTGGAATTATGAGAAAGAAGGAATGCGGAAGAAAAGCGCACCCTAACTGACGAGAATCAGCTCTAAGCGAAAAGCAAGGCACGTCCACTCTATAGGTAGTCTTAGCCACAAATCGGATCCCTGATTAGGCACATCGCCATCACGGATGAGGCTAGCGCGCTAGGCTTAGAAGGTAAAGAGCCTGCAGTAACTACATTGGTCTAATTTTTGGAAAACTACTGCCTAAACCAGTCTGGATGGAAGCAGGAAATCTCTGCTATGAACCGCCCTGGCTTGGCGGGGCAAGCGCGAGGATTCATCATGCTGAGCCATAACACTATGCCGCAGTGCCTATGCTTGATGGCCAGCGTGAGGTCATAAGAAACGATGGTAGCTGCCGAAAGGATTGGGGATGAAGGAGACAGATTTACTTTCCGGGCTCCAAGCGCTGCAGCCTCACCGACTGAGCGTCTTACTTTCATTAAGCCAAATACAAAAAAGCCTCTTTTTTGGTTTTTAGTATTCCAAATGGTATTCCATCGAAAAACCAGAACAGGTTTTAATCATCAAAAACAATAGGTTAGCAATTTAATTCAGATTCCCCCGGCCCACCAATTCGAAGCATCGACAAAACTCGCCTAGTGCGGGTTTTGTTGTTTCTGGGTTGTAGAAAACCCCGCGAGCCTGCCGTCGGAATTTTCCTGCACGATATATAGGCTTCGGTGAACTGGCGCGATACGACCAGCGAATGCAGCCTTCAACCGTCGCTGAAACAAATACAGCACGCGAAAATGCCCCCAATCTCTATCCTTGGCGCACAAGCAGCGGTTGAATAAAACTACCCATCAGCTCAGTACAGAGCGCAGGCAGTTAGAACCTGCCCAGCAGGTCCTGAGCTTTTTTTGCCTGAGGTAAAGTGAATGAAGCGAACAGCCGTCCTCACTGATGACCTGCACGCCGAACCCTGACGCAAACCCAAAAATGGCATTGCTACGCTTACGCTGGTGAGGGATCAACCGGGCCTTAGGATTTTTCCTTCAATACGTAGCGGCATTCATGAACTGGCCCCCTCCCCCTAACCCCACTAACCTCCTCCAGTCGCTGCAAAATCAGCGACCGGGTTTAGCAGCTCGGTTAATATCAATGCCTGCAAAGCCACCATCCGATCGAGCGATGCTTTGAGCATCAGCTCCTTCGCATTATGGCGGCTGTGCGTGGGGCACTTTCGGGTGCGCTGGGTTCCTTGATTCCTGGTCTGCTAACCCGCGTACAGTCGCCACCCTTTTCGTTTAGCAGCGATGTCTGGCGACTCCAACAATCAAGGAGTTTGAGCCATGAAAAAAATCACCCCTAATCCCCCAACCACCAACATCTTCACCATCGCCGATAACATCGGCCCCGAAACCCTCCTGGTCCAGGCCAGCGAAACCCTCGCATCCCTGAATGCCATGACCACCGACCTCGCTTTCGAGCTCGACGGCTCGACCCGACAAAAATGGCTCGCTGCCCAACAGTTAATCGTCCTGAGCGAGCTGTTGATCGACCGCGTGTTGAACACACAATCCTTCACCCACGAACTACCTCAGCCATAAAAACACCAAAAGGCGAGACGCCTGACAACGCCTCGCCCTCTGGAATCCCCCCACACTTCCCATTAACCTGACGCCCTCTATCAGACAACCGGAAGTCCGATACCCGTGTTCAAGCCCCTCGCTGTCATCGCGCTCGTCTGCGCGCCTTTGCTTGCCAACGCTGCCGACCTGGCCGGCGTGTGGACGGGCACACTCGGCAAGTCCGCCATCACCGCTTGCTTCAACGGCGCCCATGGCTCCAACGGCAGTTATTACTACCAACGCATCCTCACGCCCATCCAACTGACTCAAGCCAATGCCAGCGAGCCGTGGGCCGAGGAAGGCAATACCGGTTTCTGGCACCTGGATGAACCTCAGGGCGACACGCTGAAGGGTACCTGGAGCAAGACGCTTGGCGGCAAAAGCCTTGCGTTGAGCCTGAAGCGGGCGGATTCGGACAGTTGCGCCAGCGACACCTATAACAATCCGCTCGAAGCAGTGCCGCCGCCGGTCACGGTCGAGAACAAAACCTTCGGCGACCACGCCTATCAAGTGAGAACCCAGGGTGGGCAAGTCACCTTTAAACTTGAAGGCGAAGGGCCGGCGATCGAGCGCATCAACCGCGACCTTGCGCGGTTGGCGGTCAGCCCCGATGGCCAGGCTGACTTCTATCGCGAACGGCGCAACGCGCTGGACCAAAGTGGTGGCACCTCGACCAGTGAAATCACGGTGGAGCCGTTTTACTGGTCGTCACAGTGGATCACTGTGCGGTTTTACCGTTGGACAGCCGGTTATGGTCGCGGCGGGATCAGTTGGGGCCTGCACAGTTGGAACCTGCAGACCGGCGAAAGCGTCGACCCGTGGAGTTGGTTGGGCGGGCATGAGGAGTGGGACAGCCCTTACTCCGGCCAGGTCAAGTTACCTCACGCCTTCAGCACGTGGCTGGCGCAGCAAACGACGCCCGAGGAAGGCTGCCCGGCGATCACCAGCTATTCGACGTTCGACTTGAGCTTCAACACTTCGGGCCTTCAGCTTTCAACGCCAGCCACCGGCGACGGCTGCGACAACGAGTTGAGCTTCACCTGGGAGCAATTGGACCCCGTGCTGAACGCGCAAGGCAAAGCCGCATTGCCAAGCCTGAAGCTGCCCTGAAACGGGCCTTACAAAAAACTGACACTCGTTCATGAAGTATTCAGAAATGCTCACAGATACTAGCCGATCGCCACGGCCGCTCCCCCGAGCGGTCCCTTGCCCCGGTAGCCAGAACCATGACGCGTCCCGCTCCTCTGCTGCTTCTTCTCGCCTGTCTGTTGTTCTTCTTTTCGCTTGGTGGCCATGAGCTGCAAGGCTCCACCGAGGCCCGTGTCGCCGGGATCGCGATGGCCATGCACCTGGACAACGACTGGGTGATCCCGCGACTGTTCCGTGAACCCTTCCTGGAAAAACCGCCCCTGAGTTTGTGGCTGGACGCCGGCGCCATTCGCCTGTTTGGTGGCACGACCTGGGCGGTGCGCCTGGCCTCGGCGTTTGCCGGGTTGTTCAGCGTGATGCTGTTTTACGGGATGTTGCGCAAGTTCGGGCGACCGAAGAACCTGGCGTTCTGCGCCGCGCTGATCCTGGCAACAATGGCCAGCTACTGGGGCAATGTGCGCGGCGTAGGTGAGGACTCGTTGCTCAGCCTGGGCGTGACAACCGCGCTGCTGGCGTTCTATCAAGCCGTTCGACCTGATCGCGAAGGCTCTGCTGTCTGGGCGTGGGCCTTGTTCACCGTCGGAATGGTCATCGCCACCCTGAGCAAAGGCGTGCTGGGCCTGGCGATGCCGGGCATAGTGATTTTTGTGTACCTGGTCAGTACCAGCGTGATGGATAAACGCGTGCACATCGGCGACTGGCTCAAGCCCGCGCTGTTCACACTGTTGGCGCTGATACCGCTGCTGATCTGGCTGGGTTTTCTGTTTCAGCGCGGCGGGATGCAGGCGGTTGCCGAGGTACTGTGGACCAACAGCGTCGGGCGTTTCAGCGGCTCGTTTGTGGAAGCCGGGCATTACGAGCCCATTTACTACTACATCGCCAAATTGCCCGAGGCGTTCCTGCCGTGGAACATCCTGGTGTACCTGGGCCTGTGGCACTTTCGCAAAAGCCTGGTGCGCAACCGCTACCGCCTGTTTTTCAGCGTATGGCTGGTGGCGCAATTCACCTTGCTGACCCTGGCATCGAGCAAACGCATTGTTTACCTGATGGCACTCACACCCGCCGCTGCCGTGCTCGCCGCGGAATATGCCGGGGTGCTGCTGGAGTGGGTAAAAACCCACAAACCGGGGCTGTATCGCCATCACCGCAGCGTGATCACTGGCGTTTTCACCTTGGCCATCGCCTGTTACCTGACGGCAGCGTTCTGGTTTGCGCCCAAAGCCGACAAACGCCAGTCGTTTGTGCCGGTGATCAGCGCGGTGCAGAAGCTCCAGGCCGAAGGCAAAGACGTGGTGTTGTTCCAGCCCAACGAACGCATCGCCGGGGCCAGCGTGTTCTACCTGCAAGCCTACTTGCCGATCCTGCAGACCGAAGCCGAGCTGCGCAGCTATCTCGCGGCCAAGCCCGGCAACGTGGCATTGCTGGACCGTACTGAGCAGTTGAGCGAGAAGGTCACGGTGATCAAGGAAATGTCGATCAACCGCCAGCCTTACTTCTTCGTCGAGCAGTAAGGCTGACGCGGTGCATCAGTGCTTGGTGAGCTTGTCCAGGTAACCCATGGCGAACGCCGAGATTACGAAGGTCATGTGGATGATCACGTACCACATCAAATGCTGCGGATCGACGTTCTTGGCGTCCATGAAGATGCGCAGCAGGTGGATGGACGAGATCGCCACGATGGACGCAGCGACTTTCATCTTCAGCGATGAAGAGTCCATGGTGCCCAGCCAGTTGAGCTTTTCCTTGTTGTCGTCGATATCCAGCTGCGAGACGAAGTTCTCGTAGCCGGAGATCATCACCATCACCAGCAAACCGCCGACCAGCGCCATGTCGATCAACGACAGCAGCAACAAAATCACATCGGCTTCCAGCATGCTGAACACGTTGGGAATGACGTGGATGATTTCCTGGAAAAATTTCAGCGCCAGAATCAGCAGGCCCAGGGAAAGCCCCAGGTAAATCGGCGCCAACAGCCAGCGTGAGGCGTACATCGTATTTTCAATAAAGCGTTCCATCAGATCTCACACAGCTTGGCTAAAAATGGCTGCGAGTATACCAGCCGCTCACAAACACCTGTAACCGTGAGAAAACTGACCTGAGCGGCATCTGTAAGAAGATTTTTCTGCTAGTGTCGAGCCCATCGAATCGGCTCGATGACGTCGAACAGGAAAAACTCAGATGATGGATGTGCGATCCCATTTGGCCACGCTCGGCCTGGGTGCGGTGTTGCTGATGACTGGCGGCTGCTCCCCCAAAGAAGAGCAGAAGCAAGCCACCCTCGAAGAGAAAACGGCCAAGTTCGAGCAGTCGCTCGACAGCATCCAGGACCCCAAACTGCGCGACGCCATCGCCGACCTCGGCGGTTCGCTGCTGTTGCTGGAGCGCGCACGCGGCAAGCTCGCCAACAAGCCCATCGAGGCCGAATACGGCGAAGACACCCTCGCCCTGCTTAAGCATTACCCCACGCCTCAAGCCTTGGTGGACACCTACATCAATGGGCTGTTCGTGCTGCGCAAAACCTCGCATTCCGACTACCTGACCGACTTGCAGCCGGTGTTCCCGTTTAACTTCAACACGCCGGACCAGTTCCCGTTTCCCCACGGCCTGGAATGGCAGTCGGTAACCTTGAGCAACAATAAAGTCATTCCCTTCCAGCCGGAATGGTCGGAAACCGACCCCGGCATCCAGCTCAGCCCCAGCAGCTCCAACCTGACCAACCCCGATGACTTGACGATCACGTACCCGTTCATCGACGGCATCGAGACCGAAAACAAGAGCCAACCGCAGCCGGTGAGCCTAAAAGGCGCGGTTGAAGTGGTCGCGCCGGGCAAAGTGCTGACCTTCGACCTGACCAAAAAAGACGTCGGCCACAAACGCACCGAGGGCAACATCACCCTCAACCTGCTGCTGCTTGAGAAAAACTACGCCGAGATCGAGCTGACCAACAGCGCGCCGCTGGCGCCGGAAGTCGGCGACGAATCGCCAAACCCTCTGCTGGTGCAAGCCCGAGACAGCACCGGGCAGTTCCTCACCCGCGCTGGCTCGATCAACGAAAATGCCGCGCAAGTGGCGTTTTACGAGAAGCAGCTGGGCGAAATGCAGAAGCAGACGGCCTGGACGGACGCGTTCGAGAAGCAGCTCAGCGATGAGCAAAAAGCCTTTGAGCACAAGCAGAGCAGCCATTACGCCAAGGTGTATTTCAACGGCGTGATCGACAACCTGCAGGTCAACGTTCTCGATTTCTCCACCGCCACGCTCACACGCAAGGACCTTGACCTGCCGGTACAGCGCTTCGACAAGAACAGCCTGCAAAATACCGTGCAACCCCTGCCGATGCCGGTCACGGTGTATGACGACGGCGTCGCCAGCTGGCTCAAAGACGCGGCGATGACCGAAGACCAGCTGAAAAAAAGCGTCACCATCAGTCAGTCGACCGAAGACGCGAGTGCCGCCAAAGTCGTGTTCGACCACCCGTTCACCTTCAACGACGAACTGGTCGGTGCTGAACGCAACAACAGCGACGCGCCCATCACTTTCTTTACGGCGGATGAAAAGGGTGAGCGTGGCGAGCCGATTGAGCTGCCCACCGAAGCCTTTGAGATGAACGCGGGCAGCGGCACGCTGACGTACGACCTCAACCTGTTTCCGGAAACCCCGGCGTTTGTGGTGGGCTCGGTGCCGCTGTTCCTGGCCACGATTGATAAAGCCGTGATCGACGTCACCAAGCTGCCCAAAGGCCTGTCGCTCAAGGACAACGCGCTGGTGGTCGACCAGAAAGAATTCCCTTCCGACAGCTGGCGTTTCTACGCCAAGGACGCCAGCGGCAACTACCTCAAGGAAATCCTCGCGGTCAGCCACCGCGCCGAGGAATACGGCACGGCCCTGTTTGACGTGCATTACTTCTACGGCCAGCCGACCGCTCTGGAAAGCTACCAGCGCACCGACCTCGACACCGTGCAATACGGCTTCGAGGTCAAGCTGGACAAGCCCGAGAGCAAGTAAGCCTCAGTGGTGGGTGTCACGGGTCGCGTGCTCCCGGCCGCCATTGAGCTGCCGCAGATGCGCCTGCAAGTGCAGGCACCAGATCTGCGGGTCATCGGCAAGCTCATAGCCGTGCAACGTCAGGCTGTCGACAATCGATCCCAGAATGGTTTCTGCCACGAAAGGCCCATGAAACGGGCCTTGAGACTTGATGGCGGAAGGCTGCTCACCGGTCATTCCGGCAGCAAACAACAAGGTCCACATTCCGTTATCCCCCGCGAGAGGGCGAATGGAGCATTCGATACGGGTGACCAGCCCCAGGCATTGGCGGGTAAGGCAAAGGTTGCGCGGCATGGCGGCGACCCTCGGTAGATCGGTGTTCAACCTCGGCGCAGGGCCGAAGCTGTCTCTATCCAGCGACTCCTGTGGATATCCCTTGAATTGAGGATAGAGGAAAACCGTGCCAAACCAGGGCTGTAGAGACCAACGGGCGTTGGTCCCTGGGCGTGGAGTCAATTTTGTGGCGATACGCCACTGATTTAAGGTGGGAGCTGGCTTGCCTGCGATGACTGAGTCACAGGCGACACCTCTGCTGGCTGGCCCTCCGCAATCGCAGACAAGCCAGCTCCCACACCATCAGGTAGGTTTGGCTTCTGCCAACGCCTGCTGCGCCAACTCCTTCTCCGCCTCCTTCAAGTCTTCTTCGCTGATCATCTCGGCAATCGCGCGCAAGCGCTCTACCACGCGCGCATTCACGGTGCCTTCAGGGAATTGCCCCTCCTCGTCCGGCTCACCGGCCGGCTCGCCCACCAACAGGCTCAGCGCCTCGTCCGCCTGACGCACCGCATAGATGTGGAACTGCCCGGCCCGCACGGCCTGCAGCACCTTCTCGTCGAGCATCAGCGTGGCGACGTTGGCCTTGGGAATAATCGCCCCTTGCTCACCGGTCAACCCGCGCGCTTCGCAGAGGCGGAAGAAGCCTTCGATCTTCTCGTTGACCCCGCCCACCGCTTGCACTTCACCAAACTGGTTGATCGAGCCGGTGATGGCAAAGCACTGCTTGAGCGGCGTCTTCGACAGGGCCGAAATCAAGGTGCACGCCTCGCCGAGCGAGGCGCTGTCACCGTCCACGTAACCGTAGGACTGCTCCAGCGCGATACTCGCCGAGATCGCCAGCGGGAATTCCTGGGCATAACGGCTGCCCAGGTAACCGGTGAGGATCATCACGCCCTTGGAGTGAATCGGCTGGCCGAGGTTAACCTCACGTTCAATGTCGACGATGCCGCTGCCGCCCGGATACACCGTGGCGGAAATGCGCGCCGGCACACCAAAGGCCGAATCACCGACCTCCAGTACTGTCAGCCCGTTGCACTTGCCCACGGCCGCGCCGGCGGTATCAATCAGAATCACGCCAGCGAGCATGTCGTCGAGAATCCGTGCCGACACCCGCCCGGTGCGCGTGGCCTTGGCCTTGAGCGCGCGTTCGATATGCCCGGCATCGGTCATTTCGTCGCCAGCCAGGTGGCGAATGAAATCCGCCTCGCTGACCAGTTGGAACAAGTCGCCAATACGCGCCGACAAACGGCCCTGATGCTCCGCCAACCGCGCGCTGTAAGTGGCCAATCGCGCCACCGCGTCCGAGGTCAGTGGCGCCATGCCTTCTTCCGAGGTGCGGGTTTTGAGTAACTGGGCGAACTGCTCCAGGCTCTCGTCGACCATCGGGATGTCTTCGTCGAAATCCACCAATACGCGGAACATCTCCTGGAAATCCGGATCGGCGTCCTGCAACGCATAGTAGAGCTGGCGCGAGCCGATGATGATGACCTTGACCTGCAACGGGATCATTTGCGGGTTCAGGGTCACGGTCGCCAGGCGGCCCAGTTCGCCCAACGGCGCTTCCATCTTCAACTTGCGCGACTGCAAGGAACGCTTGAGCGCATCCCACACAAACGGCTCGCTGAGCATTTTTTCGGCTTCAAGGATCAGGAAGCCGCCATTGGCACGGTGCAATGCGCCGGTGCGCAACTGACGATAGGTGGTGTAGAGCGCGCCCTGATCGGTGCTGTATTCGATGCGGCCGAACAGGTTGTCGTAAGTCGGGTGCGGTTCAAACACCACCGGCGCGCCGCCGTTGACCGGATGGCCCACTACCAGGCTCGGGCAGTATTGCTCTTCGAGCAGCTTGCGCGCCTGGGCGTCGGTCTTGGCGTCATCGACGAACTGCTCGACCACGGATTTCAGCAGGTACACCTGCATGGCCTGCAGATAACCGCACACCGCAGCGTTTTCTGCGTACTTTTCCGACAACGGCGAGAGCAATGGCTGTAGGGCCAGGGTGATGGTCTCTTCGTTGAACTGACGCATCTGGTTGTTCGATTCGCGCTTCCACTGCGGCAGGCTGGCCAGCTCTTCGTTGAGGCGTTCTTCCAGCTCGGAAATATCCGAGTGGAAACGCTCGCGATCGGCTTCCGGCAACTGCGAGAACTCCGCCTCGTCCAGCGCCTTGCCTTCGAGCATCGGGGTGAACGCAATGTTGGAGCTGTCGCGGTACAACGCCACGTCTTTTTCCAGCGCCAGGCGTTCGATCACGTCCAGAGCCTTGTCGTAACGCTGATTGAACGCACGGTCGATGGCGCTTTTGCGCTGCTGGTACGTTGGGTGTTCGAAGACCGCCGGGAACGTGGCCACCAGGTTGTCGATCAAGCCGTTGATATCGTTGATGAACGCCGCAGCGCCGCCCGCAGGTAATTCCAGCGCACGCGGTTCGCGAGGGTCATCAAAATTGTTCACATAGACCCAGTCAGCCGGGGTCTGCAGGCGCTTGCCTTCGGCCTTCAGGTAGCGTTTGACGAACGAAAAGCGGCCGGTACCGGGCTCGCCCATGACAAACACGTTGTAACCGGGGCGTGGCATGGCCACACCGAACTGCAACGCTTCAACCGCACGTTCCTGGCCAAGCACACCGCGAAAGGGCTCCAAATCATTGGTGGTCGAGAAGCTGAACTGTTCAGCGGAAAAAGGACGAGTCAGCGCTTCGGGCGCTAAACGCAAGCTGGCAGCAACAGGATCAGGCATCGGGCTTCCTTACATCAGGCGGGGCAGATGTCGGCATTCTGGCTCCCGGTTACGCGCTCTGGCAAGGCACGCTTTGGGTAAAGCATAGACAGTGAAGCCGTCCTGCAAAAAAAACGCAGTAACTCTTATTGTTTTATAAAAAATCACGGAACCCCGGGATCGTGCCTAAACTCCAAACTGCGCGGGTTGGACTAATAACTGACCCCTAGGGCGCTGCGACGCGTCTGAACCCTTGTCCATTGGTTTGCACACAAAGAGAACAAAGCTATGAAACGGATCCTTCTTGGTACTCTTTTCACCGTCGTCTCCCTCAACGCAATGGCAGAATCACCAGGTGGCCCGAACTGCGGTTGGGGCAACATGTTGTTCGAAGGCCAGCGCGGCACTCCAGCTCACTTCCTGGCTTCCACCACTAACGGCACCTCCGGTAACGCCACGTTCGGCATGACCTCTGGCACCAACGGTTGCAGCACCAACAGCGCCCTGACCTACGGCGGCAAGTCCTGGATTGCCATGAATGGCATGATGAACGAGCTGTCTGAAGACATGGCCAAAGGCAATGGCGAAGCACTGACCACCTACGCGGTGGTACTGGGCGTTGCGCCGGAAGATCGCGAGCACTTTGCTGCCGTGACCCACGAGCACTTCCAGCAGATCTTCAGCAAGGCTGACGTGACCGCTGACGACGTGCACAACAACACCCTCGCCGTACTGAAAAGCGACACCCGTCTGGCGAAATACGCAACTCAAGCTTAAGCTCGACACGCCCGCGCCCTCCAAGGCGCGGGTCTTATTTTTGGACCCGCCCCCCTTGGGTCTCACTTTTTCCGACTTAAGTTGCCCTTATGCTCAAACGCTTTGCCTGGCTGGCACTCTTCGCCTGCGCCCCGCTGTACGCGGCCCCGCATATTGATGATCAACGTTTGCAGCAATTGGCCAACGATCCGTTCTGGCTGTCCTTGGGCCATTACGAAGCCGGCAAAATCAGTGGCTGGCGCAGCTATGTCAGCGACAAAAAATTCTTCCTCGCCCCCGATGGCGCGCACCACCCGGACGCTGAACTCAAGGCCACCGTTGAAGCGCTTTATGCTCCGGCAAGCCAGGGTGAAAAACACGTCCAATGCGTTTATCCCGCACGTACGCGCTGGCTCAAGGCTCAGTTGAACCTGACCGACTTGCCCGCGCTGGAGTGCAAGGAATTCACGCAATGGTTCAAGGACGTCGCGCCCCACAGCGCGGTGATGATCTTCCCGGCGGCCTACCTCAACAGCCCGTCGTCGATGTTCGGGCACACCCTGCTACGCATCGACCAGGCTGACGTGCAAAAAGACAACACGGCCCTGCTCAGCTATGCGATCAACTTCGGTGCCTACATCGAAGGCTCCGACAACAGCATTCTCTACGCCTGGAAAGGCCTGATGGGCGGCTACCCCGGCCTGTTTGCCCTGGTGCCGTATCAAGAAAAGCTCTCGGAGTACCGTAGCCTCGAGAACCGCGACCTGTGGGAATATCGCCTGAACCTCACCGAAGTCGAGACCAAGCGCATGGTCGAGCACGTGTGGGAGCTCAAACAGATCCAGTTCGACTATTTCTTCTTTGACGAAAACTGCTCCTATCGGCTGCTCGAACTGCTGCAAGTGGCCCGACCGAGCCTGCGCCTGACCGAGCAATTCCCGCTGACCGCGATTCCGACCGACACGGTCAAAGCCGTGAAAGACGCAGGTCTGGTTGAGAAGATTGACTACCGCCCCTCCCGTGAACGCGAGCTGCTGGAACGCGCCAAGCCGCTGAACAGCGACGAGCAACAATGGGTGCTGAAAGTCAGCGACGACACCCAGCAGTTGCAAGACCCTGCGTTCAAAGCCATCGCCAAAGACCGCCAGGCGCTGATCATCGACGCGGCCTATCGCCTCGGCCGCTACCGCGCCAACGGCCTGGAGCGCGACCCCGAACGCTCCCAGCGCAGCTTCGAACTGCTGCGCGCGATCAACCAGAACCCGCCGCCGAACCTTCAGATTGAACGCCCTGGCCTGCCGGAAAACGGCCACGAGTCGCGCACCTGGCAAGCCGGTGTCGGCACGCGCGGTAACAAAGCTTTCGGTGAATACGGCCTGCGCATGGCCTACCACGACCTCAACGACAACGCCGAAGGCTTCCCGCTCGGCGCGCAAATCGAAATTCTGCAAATGAAACTGCGCCAGTACGAAGGCAACCACTGGCAACTGCAGCAACTCGACCTGGCTACCATCCGCTCCCTGACGCCGCGTAACGCCCTGCTGCAGCCGTGGTCATGGCAAGTCACCGGCGGCCTGGAACGTGTGCCCGGCAAGCATGATGACGAAACCCTCGTCGCCCACGTCAACGGCGGCGCGGGCGGCACCTGGCAACTGACCGATGACATGCTCGGCTTCGCCCTCGGTACCGTGCGCGTGGAACACAACAACGACTTCAACGAAGCCATCTCCCCCGCAGCCGGGTTCAACACCGGCGTGCTGTGGAAAAACCCGCTGGGGAATTTGAGCCTGGAGGCTAAAGGCGACTTCTTCACCAATGGCGAAGTGCGGCGCAGCCTGAGCCTGAACCAGCAATGGGAATTGTCGCGCAACCTGGGCCTGCGCCTGAGTGCCCAGCGCGAATACAGCCATTTGTCGACGCCGGTGAATGAAGTGATGCTGGAAGTGAAGTGGTATCACTACTGACTGAAGCTTGGCAGTGATCGAAAGGTGGGAGCGGCGGTGCGACGATTCGACTTGCTCGCGAAGGCGCTGCATCAGTAACGGCTTGGCAGACTGAACCACCGCCATCGCAGGCAAGCCAGCTCCCACACTTTTTGGTGCCTGACATAAATTCTGAGCCCGCCGCAGTACAAAGGTGAGAGCCGGGCTTGCCCGCGATAGCAGTCGTTCTGGCAATGATGCATTGACTGACCCGCCGTCTTCGCGAGCAAGCCCGCTCCCACATTTGGCCCGCATGCAGTCAAGTCCATCTCATTGTTCACTGGCATCATTTTGAAGTGATGCTTGAAGTGAAGTGGTGTCACTACTGACTGAAGCCTGGTGAAGATCAAAATGTGGGAGCGGGCTTGCTCGCGAAGGCGGTGTATCAGTAACGGCTTAGCTGACTGGCCCACCGCCATCGCAGGCAAGCCAGCTCCCACACTTATTTGTGCCTGACATAAATTCTGTGCCAGCCCCAGTCCAAAGGTGGGAGCCGGGCTTGCCCGCGATAGCGGTCGTTCAGGCAATGATGTGTTTAATGACCTACTGTCTTCGCGAGCAAGCCCGCTCCCACACTTGGCCTGCATGCAGTCAAATCCATCTCATTGTTCACTGGCATCATTTTGAAGTGATGCTTGAAGTGAAGTGGTGTCACTAGTGACTGAAGCCTGGTGAAGATCAAAATGTGGGAGCGGGCTTGCTCGCGAAGGCGGTGTATCAGTAACGGTCTGGCAGACTGACCCACCGCGTTCGCGAGCAAGCCTGCTCGCCACAAGGGCGTGGCTTATCTTTAGATGGCGGGTGTTATCGCCTGGGTAAGGTCGTCGACGACGGCCTTGCCCATCTCGCACAGGTAATGGGCAGCCCACGCGTATTGTTCGCCGCGCACATCCATGGCGGCTTCCATGGCAAGTTTCTTGGAGTAAAAAAGCAGGGTGGAGGCGTGTTCCAAGGCCTCATCAATCGGCATGCCGGCATTGACGCGGAACAGCGGCTTTTCGTTTTCACCGTAGTCGCCAAAGGTGACGACGCCGAGCGTGGTGATTGAGGACAGGGGTGGATCAGGGACAACTTTGCTCATGGTGATTGCTCTCTGATGAAGTAGAGCCGCCACATCACATCGCTAAACATGAAGAGGGTGGCAGCTGTGTGCAGGTTAGCGATCCGGGTCAGAGGTGCACCCCGGGTAGACTCGAAGGTCTCCAGCACACAGCCGCCATAAGACGCTAAAAGCAGGCAAACGCCAGCGAATAGTGTTGGGAGCGGTGACACGCCTGAAACCCGGATCGCTAAACCCGTTCGCTGATGTGCAGCGATCCAGAGAGGCTAGTGATCCGAAAGGTATGACGCAATAGACCGGAGAGTCTCTAGGAAACGTCCTGCAAGTTAAAGGGAATCGTCGTTGATGGCCCTTTAACCCGACACCTTTTATTTTGATCAATCCGGACGCAGAGCTTCCAGGCGGGCACTCCCATGCAGATCGTTGGAACGACCACGCCCGAATGTCAAATCCCTAGCCTGCTTCCAACCTATTGATATATAGGGAGGAAATTTCAGACATTTTTTTAGCTTTTTTCAGGCAAAACAAACAACCTCTTACTTCATTCTCTTTATCGAGTTTTGTGACTAGTATCGGGTGGCGGTCAATTCGACATCCCATCTATCCACGGATCTGAATAGGTAAGAGGCTTAACATGGATTTTTTTGAAAAGCTCACCAGTCTGGCAGCAAAAGTTCGGTTGCAAGGCCCCGCCATCCAAACAGAAGAAGCGACAAAAAATGCTTTCGTGATGCCTTTTATAAATACGGTATTGGGCTACGACGTGTTTGACCCACAGGAAGTGACGCCAGAATTCGTCTGTGATGTCGGAACGAAAAAAGGCGAAAAGATCGACTACGCAATCATGAAGGATGGAGAAGTCCAAATACTCATCGAATGCAAAAAAATCGGCGAGTCCCTGAACATCAACCACGCTTCGCAGCTGTTTCGGTACTTTCATGTGACGAGTGCACGAATTTCAATTCTTACCAATGGTCAGGTCTACAGGTTTTTCACCGACTTGGACGCGCCCAATAAAATGGACGAAAAACCATTTCTGGAGCTGGACCTGCTGGACATCGATGAGTACTCCGTTCCGGAGCTAACCAAACTCACCAAGTCGGCCTTCGACGTTGACTCAATCATCAACGCTGCCGGAGAGCTGAAATACGTTAGCCAGCTTAAAAAGCTAATTGGCGCCCAAGTCAGCAAACCAGAAGACGACTTCGTCAAATTTTTCGCATCTCGGGTCTACGAAGGTGTGATCACGCAAAAAGTACGCGAGCAATTTTTCGAACTGACGCGAAAAGCCTTAGCGCAATTTTTAAATGACCAGATCAATGATCGGCTCAAGTCGGCGATGAGTGGTGCAATCCAACCGACAATGGCGACTATGCCTATCGCGAACAGTGCGAATGCAGATGCGCAGGATAGAGACGAGTCAGATGACAAGATTCTTACGACGCTAGAAGAGTTGGAGGGTTATCACATTGTCCGGGCTGTAGTCCGATCGGTAGTTGATGCCAAGCGGATCGTTCAACGAGATACCCAGAGCTATTTTGGGATATTGCTGGACGACAACAATCGCAAGCCAATATGCCGCCTTCATTTCAATCGAAGTCAAAAATACCTCGGGATATTTGACGAGGAAAAAAATGAGACCCGGCATGCTATCTCATCTATTGATGAGATCTACGAATACGCCGACCAGCTGAAAAAGACCGTGGGATATTACGATTGAGCGCTGCATCGGAGTACAGGAATGGTCAATATACCGGTGTGAGCGAGCTTGCCACTGGCCATTGAAGTGAATGGTATTTCTACTGACCACAAAAGCTAGATCGTCCTCACGCGCAGCATAGGCATCGACCAAAAAAGCGGACGCAGAGCGTGCAAGATGGCATTCCCACGCAGAGCGTGGGAATGATCTCCATAACTAACTGAGGCGAGGTGAGGTGAGGTGAGGATCAAACTGTGGGGTTTGCTCACGAAGGCGGTGTATCAGTGACGGCTTGGCAGACTGAACCACCGCCATCGCAGGCAAGCCAGCTCCCACACTTTTTGGTGCCTGACATCAATTCTGCGCCCGCCGCAGTACAAATGTGAGAGCCGGCTTGCCCGCGATAGCAGTCGTTCTGGCAATGATGCATTGACTGACCCACCGTCTTCGCGAGCAAGCCCGCTCCCACATTTGGCCCGCATGCAGTCAAGTCCATCTCATTGTTCACTGGCATCATTTTGAAGTGATGCTTGAAGTGAAGTGGTGTCACTACTGACTGAAGCCTGGTGAAGATCAAAATGTGGGAGCGGGCTTGCTCGCGAAGGCGGTGTATCAGTAACGGCTTAGCTGACTGGCCCACCGCCATCGCAGGCAAGCCAGCTCCCACACTTTTTGGTGCCTGACATAAATTCTGTGCCAGCCCCAGTCCAAAGGTGGGAGCCGGGCTTGCCCGCGATAGCGGTCGTTCAGGCAATGATGTAATTAATCACCTACCGTCTTCGCGAGCAAGCCCGCTCCCACACTTGGCCTGCATGCAGTCAAATCCATCTCATTATTCACTGGCGTCATTTTGAAGTGATGCTTGAAGTGAAGTGGTGTCACTACCTACTGAATGAAGCCTCGTGAAGATCAAAATGTGGGAGCGGGCTTGCTCGCGAAGGCGGTGTATCAGTAACGGCTTGGCAGACTGGCCCACCGCCATCGCAGGCAAGCCAGCTCCCACACGTTTTGGTGCCCTACATAGATTCTGCGCCCGCAGCAGTTTAAATGTGGGAGCGGGCTTGCCCGCGATAGCAGTCGTTCTGGCAATGATGCATTGACTGACCCACCGTCTTCGCGAGCAAACCCGCTCCCACATTTGGCCCGCATGCAGTCAATTCCACCTCATTATTCACTGCCATCATTTTGAAGTGATGCTTGAAGCGAAGTGGTGTCATCAGTGACTGAAGCCTGGTGAAGATCAAAATGTGGGAGCGGGCTTGCTCGCGAAGGCGGTGTATCAGTAACGGCTTTAGCAGGCTGACCCTCCGCGTTCGCGAACAAGCCTGCTTGCAACGAGGGTGGGTGTTATCGCTTGGGTAAAGCAGATGCAGGGCGTCCAGGCCGGCATTCCCGCGCAGAGCGTGGGGACGATCATTGCCTCAACACATTTCTCACCGCCCTTTCACACCGCCCCAACAAATCCCTGACTAGACTTCCCCCTATCAGCCGTGAAACGGCCAGGGAGTACGCCATGTGGCGGTCTGCGGTAATGCTGTGCGCGGTGGTGTGGCTGGCAGGTTGCCAATCGACCCATGAGGATTTACTGGCCAGGGGTTATCCACCCGCCTTCGCCGACGGGTTTGAAGACGGTTGCAGCAGTGGCCGTCAGGCCGCGGGGGTGATCAGCGGGGAGTTTCGCAAGAACGTGCCGCGTTACTTGAAAGACCGTCAATACGCCGAAGGCTGGGAAGACGGGTTTCGCCAGTGCAAGGCGATACGGGAGAGCGAGGAATTGCGCGACTACAAGGACAACCACTGGGACGACCGCGAACGCGCCTGGCAGCAGGAGAAGGACCGCGATGCGGCCAGGGCCTATCGCTCGCAATAGGTCCTGCGTTACGACTTTTAAAACGGACGCAAAGCGTTCAGGGCGGCATTCCCACGCAGAACGTGGGAACGATCACGCGCCGACCGTGGCCCAAACTCCATAGAAGGAGAATGTCATGAGTCGAGCTTTTGTAAACGAAGACAATGCCGCCGCCCAGGCTGATCAGCCGGTGGAGCGTCAAGTCAGCGAACAACCCAACCACCTCACTGCGCAAGGTTTGGCGCAATTGCAGGCCAAGGTGGCGCAGTTGCAGCAGGAATACAGCGCCGAATCTGCCAAGGGCGAGAGTGCCGACAAGCAGCGCCAGGCTGATCTAGAGCGGGATTTACGCTATTTCAATCAGCGGGTGCAAAGCGCCCAGGTGGTGGCGCCCGCCACGTCTACCGAAAAGGTGCAGATAGGCAGTTGGGTGACCTTTGCCAATGAGCAGGACGAGCGGCAGCGCATTCAATTGGTCGGTGAAGACCAGGCTGATGCAACCGTGCATTTGATCAACTGGGGCTCACCGTTGGGTCGTGCTTTGCTCGGGGCCCAGGTGGGCGACGAGGTGCTGTGGAAGCGCCCGGCCGGCGATCAGATGGTTGAAGTGTTGCGTGTGGAGCCTGAGGCTTAGCTGCAGCTTTGAGACTGCATCGCAGGCAAGCCAGCTCCCACAGTTGATCGGTGTCAGCCAGGCTAACGCGGTCAATGTGGGAGCTGGCTTGCCTGCGATGAACCCACTTCGGTCCCCCTGAAAAAAAGCAAAAAAAAAACGGAGCCCGAAGGCTCCGCTTTTTCAAACCACCAGCCCGAATCAGGCCAGTTTTTTGTGCCGTACACGGTGCGGCTGGGCAGCCGCATCGCCCAGGCGCTTCTTGCGGTCTGCTTCGTACTCGGTGTAGTTACCTTCGAAGAACACGGCTTGCGAGTCGTCTTCGTACGCCAGGATGTGAGTCGCGACGCGGTCAAGGAACCACCGATCGTGAGAAATCACAATGGCAGCGCCCGGGAAGTCCAGCAGGGCTTCTTCCAGGGAACGCAGGGTTTCAACGTCGAGGTCGTTTGACGGTTCGTCGAGCAGCAACACGTTGCCGCCCTCTTTCAGGGTCAGGGCCAGGTGCAAGCGACCGCGCTCACCACCGGACAGGTCCTTGACGAACTTCTGCTGATCGCCGCCCTTGAAGTTGAAACGGCCGACGTAGGTGCGCGACGGAATTTCATAGTTGCCGATGCGGATCTGGTCGGAGCCGTCGGAGATTTGCTGGAACACAGTTTTGCTGCCATCCAGGTCTTCGCGGCTTTGGTCCACGCACGCAAGCTGTACGGTATCGCCAACTTCGATGCTGCCCGAATCGGGTGTTTCCTTGCCCATCAGCATGCGGAACAGGGTGGATTTACCCGCTCCGTTACCACCGATTACGCCGACGATTGCGCCTTTTGGCATGGAGAACGACAGGTTGTCGATCAACACGCGGTCGCCATAGCCTTTGCAAACGTTTTTGAACTCGATGACCTTGTCACCCAGGCGCGGGCCGGCCGGGATGTAGATCTCGTTGGTTTCGCTGCGCTTCTGGAATTCCTGCGACTGCATTTCTTCGAAGCGTTGCAGACGGGCCTTGGATTTGGACTGGCGGGCCTTGGCGCCTTTGCGCACCCACTCCAGTTCTTCCTTCATGGCTTTTTCGTGGGCCGATTGCTGCTTGGATTCAGCGGCCAGACGGTCGGACTTGGCTTCCAGCCAACCGGAATAGTTGCCCTCGTAAGGGATACCGGCGCCACGGTCGAGCTCGAGGATCCAGCCGGCCACGTTGTCCAGGAAGTACCGGTCGTGCGTGATCGCGACCACGGTGCCCGGGAAATCGTGAAGGAAATGTTCCAGCCAGGCGACGGAATCGGCGTCCAGGTGGTTGGTCGGTTCGTCGAGCAGCAGCATGTCGGGGGCCGACAGCAGCAGGCGGCACAGGGCCACACGACGTTTTTCACCACCGGAGAGGAATTCGACCTTGGCGTCCCACGCCGGCAGGCGCAGCGCGTCGGCGGCGACTTCCAGCTGGCGCTCCAGGTTGTGGCCGTCGCCCGCTTGCAGGATGGCTTCGAGCTTGGCTTGTTCAGCGGCCAGTTTGTCGAAGTCGGCATCTTCTTCAGCGTAAGCAGCGTAGACCTCGTCCAGGCGAGCCTGGGCGTTCTTGATCACGCTGACGGCTTCTTCCACCACTTCGCGCACGGTCTTGGTCGGGTCCAGGATCGGCTCTTGCGGCAGGTAACCAATGTTCAGCTCGGGCATCGGGCGGGCTTCGCCTTCGAACTCGGTGTCGACGCCGGCCATGATTTTCAGCAGCGTGGACTTACCCGAACCGTTGAGGCCGAGTACGCCGATCTTGGCGCCCGGAAAAAAGGACAGTGAGATGTTTTTCAGGATTTCCCGCTTCGGCGGAACAATTTTTCCCAGCCGATGCATGGTGAAGACGTATTGAGCCATGGGTGAACCTAGCGTCAGTGACTGATGAATTAAGCGGGCCAAGCCCGTGCCAGGCCATGCGCCGCGCGGGCCGTTGACGATGATCAATGCCTGCGTGCGAAAAAAGCCTGAATGTTTGGGGCTGGAACGCCCTGCGTAACCGGCAAAGCTACCTGAATGCGCAAAGGCAGTCCAGCCAGGCGGCGCTGGCACTTTGCCACAACTCAAGGCATGCTAGCCGCCCTTCGGGCGTCCGGCTTATAGTGCACGTCGCGCGCCAGCCCAGCCAAACCGCAGGATCACAGCTTGTCCAAAGTCACGCCGCCCACTCCCCTGCGCGCCGCTCATATAGCGCCGGGAGCCCCCCTGCACGGCACCCTCAAAGGCGCATTGGCGACGCTCGTCCTCATGCTGCTCGCGTTACTGTTCTGGCAACTGCTCGACCAACTGCAGCAAAACCAGAAGAACCAGCAGCAATACACCATCGATTACAGCGCCGACCTCGCCGAACAGATCAGCCTGAACATGGCCCTGAGCGCAAAAATCGCGCTGAACCTGTTGCCGATGGTTGAGCCACCGCGCGGCGACGAGCAGCAACAAGCGCTGATGCGCACCTTGCAGCGCTCGCTGCCGGAGCTGCGCAGTGTGGCCCTGCTTGCCCCCAGCGGCGCGATGCTCAGTGACAGCGCCAAAGACAGCGACGACGCCGCCTGGCTCGAAGAGCTGGTGCAGCGCAGCCACTCGCAACCTTATTACCTGAGCAATAACAGTGACGGCAGCATCATCTACCTGTTGCTGCACCAGCCCAGCGGCGGCTCCAGAATGTACTGGGCGCTGCGACTGGCACCGAACTACCTGACCAACCTCACCCGCCAGGACGGCCAGGGCCAGCGCCCGATGTGGGCCATCGAAAACCGCATGAACCACCGCGTGGTCAGCCGTGACAGCGGTATGCCGGCGCAGTGGACCTCTGCCCTGACCCCGGACGAATTGAATAAAAGCGTACTGGTCACGCCCCTGAGCAAAAGCGACTGGCAATTGCGCGGCCTGTTCGACCGCAGCGCGGTGCTGCAACAGCTGCTGCCGGCGTTTATCGGCAAATGCCTGCTGGGGCTGGCCTTTTCGCTGATCCCGGTGATCGTACTGCTGAACATGCGCCGCCGTCAGCGCCAGGTGAACGAAGGCCGGCGGCGCTATCAGGATATTTTCGAAGGCACCGGCGTGGCCCTGTGCGTACTTGACCTGTCCGGGTTGAGGACGTTTTTCGCCAAGGCCAAAATGCACACCCGCGAGCACTTGCAGGACTGGCTGCACAACAATGCTGAGGAGCGCAAACAACTGCTCAAGGAGTTGCGCGTTACCGAGGTCAACCAGATGGCGGTGCGCCTGCTGAATGTGAGCTCATGCGATGAAGCCTGGGAACGCCTGATCGACGATTGCCCGCGTAACGCCACGGCCATCGGTTACCAGGTGCTCGAAGCGGTGCTCACCCAGCAAAAACAGCTGGAGCTGGAAATTCAGCTCAACGACGTGGCCGGCAACGACCAATACCTGTGGTTGGTAATGCGCCTGCCGGAGCAGCAGGACGACTTCAACGCCGTGATCCTGAGCATCAGCGATATCACCAGCCGCAAGCTGATCGAGCTGTCGCTGGTGGAACGCGAGAGTTTTTGGTCGGACGTGGTGCGTACCGTGCCCGATCACCTGTATGTGCAGGACGTGATGAGCCAGCGCATGATTTTCAGCAACCACCATTTGGGCCACACCCTCGGCTACAACAAGGCCGAACTGCAGCAAATGGGCGAGTATTTCTGGGAAATCCTGCTACACCCCGACGACGCCGAGTATTACCACGAACTGCGTCAACAACAGCGGTTGGTCGGCTATGCGACCCAATTGCAGTGCCAGTTGCGTTTTCGTCACCGCAATAACCAATGGCGCCGTTTCGATATCCGCGAACAAGCGCTGGCCCGCGACAAGACGGCGGTGATCACGCGGATCATCGGCGTGGCCAAGGACATTACCGACCAGATCGAAGCCAGCGAATCCCTGCGCGACAGCGAGAAGCGTTACCGCATGCTCGCCGAAAGCATCAGCGACGTGATCTGCTCCACCGACAGCCAACTGGCGCTCAACTACATCAGCCCGTCGGTCAACGCCGTGCTGGGGTACGACGTGGATTGGGTGTTCAAGAACGGCTGGCAGTCGATCATTGCCAACCCGCAACAACTGACCGGCATGAGCAGCCTGGTGGAGCACGTCAGCCGCGCAGTGGGTGACCCCGCCGCGCTGAACCGCCTGCGCGATGAAGTGCAAACCCAGCTGTTCCTGTTCGACTGCCTGCGCGCCGATGGCCGCAAGGTGCCGATCGAGTTGCGCCTGGTGCTGGTGTGGGATGAACACGGCGCGTTTGAAGGCATCCTTGGTGTGGGCCGCGACATCAGCCAGCAGCGCCGCGCCGAGAAAGACCTGCGCATGGCGGCCACGGTATTCGAACACTCAACCTCGGCGATTCTGATTACCGACCCGGCCGGGTATATCGTGCAGGCCAACGAGGCGTTCAGCCGGGTCAGCGGGTATGCCGTGGCGGATGTGCTCGACCAGTTGCCGAACATGCTCACCGTCGACGAACAACAGGAAGCCCACCTGCGTTACGTGCTCAAGCAATTGCACCAGCACAGTACCTGGGAAGGCGAAGTGTGGCTCAAGCGCCGCAACGGCGAGCATTATCCGGCCTGGGTGGGCATTACGGCCGTGTTCGACGACGAAGGCGACCTGGCCAGCTATGTGTGTTTCTTCAGTGATATCAGCGAGCGCAAGGCCAGCGAACAGCGCATCCACCGCCTGGCCTATTACGACGCCCTGACCCACCTGCCCAACCGCACGCTGTTCCAAGACCGCCTGCACACCGCGTTGCAGTCGGCTGAGCGGCAGAAGTCGTGGGTGGTGCTGATGTTCCTCGACCTAGACCGTTTCAAGCCGATCAACGACTCGCTGGGCCACGCCGCCGGCGACCGCATGCTCAAGGAAATGGCCACGCGCCTGCTGGGTTGCGTCGCCGAAGACGACACCGTGGCGCGCATGGGCGGCGACGAGTTCACCTTGCTCCTGCAACCGCGGGTCAGCCGTGAGATGGCGCTGAACCGCGCGATTTCGGTGGCCGAGCAGATTCTGGCCAGCCTGGTGAAACCCTTTGTACTGGAAGGCCGCGAGTTCTTTGTGACCGCGAGTATCGGCATCGCCCTCAGCCCACAGGACGGCAATGAGCTGAGCCAGTTGATGAAGAACGCCGACACCGCGATGTACCACGCCAAGGAGCGCGGCAAAAACAACTTCCAGTTCTACCAGGCCGACATGAACGCCAGCGCCCTGGAACGCCTTGAGCTGGAAAGCGACCTGCGCCATGCACTGGAACAGGACGAATTCGTGCTGTATTACCAGCCGCAGTTCAGCGGCGACGGCAAACGCCTGACCGGCGCCGAAGCCTTGCTGCGCTGGCGCCACCCGCGCCGTGGCCTGGTACCGCCGGGGGATTTCATTCCGGTGCTGGAAGAGTTGGGGCTGGTGGTGGACGTGGGCGATTGGGTGATCAGCGAGGCCTGTCGCCAGCTCAAGACCTGGCACCAGAACAAGGTGCGCGTGCCGAAAGTCTCGGTGAACATCTCGGCGCGGCAATTCTCCGATGGGCAATTGGGTGAGCGCATCGCCACCATCCTCAGGGACACCGGCCTGCCGCCCGCGTGCCTGGAGCTGGAGCTGACCGAAAGTATCCTCATGCGTGAAGTCACTGAGGCCATGCAAATCCTCGCCGGCCTTAAAAACCTAGGCCTGAGCATTGCGGTGGATGACTTTGGCACCGGGTATTCGTCGCTGAACTACCTCAAGCAGTTCCCGATCGACGTGCTGAAAATCGACCGAACCTTCGTCGATGGCCTGCCGTCCGGCGAGCAGGACGCACAAATCGCCCGAGCAATTATCGCCATGGCCCACAGCCTGAACCTGGCGGTGATCGCCGAGGGCGTGGAAACCCATGAGCAGCTGGATTTCCTGCGTGAACACGGGTGTGACGAGGTGCAGGGGTATCTGTTTGGACGGCCGATGCCGGCGAACCGGTTTGAGGCGCAGTTCAGCAATGAGGCGCTGTTCCTGTTTGACTGAATACTTGCTGTGGGGCTGATGGCCTCATCGCAGGCAAGCCAGCTCCCACAGTTTGAATTGCACACACCTTCCAGTGCGGGAGCTGGCTTGCCTGCGATGGCAATGGCACAGGCCCCCTTGTCCCTGAGTGAATCCCGCTTGTCCGCGACATGATGTCCTTTCATATGCCATCTAAAACCCATTGGGTTAGAATGCCCTCCTTTTCTGCCCCCGATCCTTGAGGACCGCCATGTTCAGCCGTGATTTGACTATTGCCAAGTACGACGCCGATCTCTTTGCCGCCATGGAGCAAGAAGCCGTGCGCCAGGAAGAGCACATTGAGCTGATCGCTTCGGAAAACTACACCAGCCCTGCGGTCATGGAGGCTCAAGGTTCGGTACTGACCAACAAGTACGCCGAAGGCTACCCAGGCAAGCGCTACTACGGTGGTTGCGAGTACGTCGACGTGGTTGAGCAGTTGGCCATCGACCGTGCAAAAGAACTGTTCGGCGCCGATTACGCCAACGTCCAGCCGCACGCCGGCTCCCAAGCCAACAGCGCCGTGTACCTGGCTCTGCTGCAAGGCGGCGACACCATCCTGGGCATGAGCCTGGCCCACGGCGGTCACCTGACCCACGGCGCCAGCGTTTCCTCCTCCGGCAAGCTGTACAACGCCGTTCAATACGGTATCGATGCCAACGGCCTGATCGACTACGACGAAGTCGAGCGTCTGGCAGTTGAACACAAGCCAAAAATGATCGTAGCCGGTTTCTCTGCCTACTCGCAGATCCTCGACTTCCCGCGTTTCCGCGAAATCGCTGACAAGGTTGGCGCCTACCTGTTCGTTGACATGGCTCACGTGGCCGGCCTGGTCGCCGCTGGCGTTTACCCGAACCCGGTGCCTTACGCTGACGTGGTCACCACCACCACGCACAAAACCCTGCGCGGCCCACGTGGCGGCCTGATCATGGCGCGCGCCAACGCCGAGATCGAGAAGAAGCTGAACTCCGCCGTATTCCCAGGCGCTCAAGGTGGCCCGCTGGAGCACGTGATCGCCGCCAAAGCGATCTGCTTCAAGGAAGCCCTGCAGCCTGAGTTCAAGACCTACCAGCAACAAGTGGTGAAGAACGCCAAGACCATGGCCGAGGTGTTTATCGCACGCGGTTTTGACGTGGTGTCGGGCGGTACCGAGAACCACCTGTTCCTGTTGTCGCTGATCAAGCAGGACATCTCCGGTAAAGATGCTGACGCTGCCCTGGGCAAAGCTTTCATCACCGTGAACAAGAACTCCGTGCCGAACGACCCACGTTCGCCGTTCGTCACCTCCGGCCTGCGCTTCGGCACCCCGGCTGTGACCACGCGTGGTTTTAAAGAAGCAGAGTGCAAGGAACTGGCTGGCTGGATCTGCGACATCCTGGCAGACCTGAACAACGAAGCCGTGATCGACGCGGTACGTGAGAAGGTTAAGGCCATCTGCAAGAAGCTGCCGGTGTACGGCGCTTGATAGCAGTTGCTTGAATAAGAAGCCCGGCTGAAGAGCCGGGCTTTTTTATGCCTGTGTGCAGTTGAAATACAGTCAACTGTGGGAGCTGGCTTGCCTGCGATAGCGGTGTATCAGGCACTGATGGGTTAGCTGACAGACCACTATCGCAGGCAAGCCAGCTCCCACAGTTTGATTGCATTGCAAGTCAGGGTTGGTAGACCCGTTGGAAACCCTCGCGGATTTTGTCTTCCGGCAACTCATCGGCAATAAACACAATCACACTTTCCCGCGCCTCGACCTCGGCCCACTCGGTGTCCCAGTCAAACCCGTAGAGCTTGAGCACGCCCTGGAACACCATGCGCCGGTCTTCGCCGGCAATGTTCAGCACGCCTTTATATCGCAGCAATTGCTTGCCGTGGTCTTCCAGCAGTTCGTTCATGAACTCGCTGAGGCGGTCGATATCCAGCGGCTGGTCGGTGCGCAGCACCAGGCTGGAAATTCGGTCGATGGACGGCGCAGCACTGACCGGGCGCAGGCTCATGCCGGCGTTCAGGTTGAAGCCGCGCACGTCGAGCAGTTCGGCCAGGTCGATGTTGCCGTGGTCGACCACACGAATCGGCGCGCGGCGGTTGATGCGGGTCAGGCGTTGGCTGAGAGCGTCAAAGGTGGCGTCGTCCACCAGGTCGCGTTTGCTCACCAGCAGGCGGTCGGCAAAGCCGATCTGGGCCTGGGCGATGGTCTGGGTCAGGTGGTGCTCGGCGTGGGCGGCGTCCACCAGCGTGATGATGCCGTCGAGAATGTAGCGCTCGCGCAGTTCTTCATCGATGAAAAAGGTCTGGGCCACCGGCGCCGGGTCGGCCAGGCCGGTGCACTCGATCACCAGGCGGTCAAAGGCGATTTCGCCGCTGTCCAGGCGTTCGAGCAACAGGTAAAGGGCTTTGGTCAGGTCGGTGTGGATGGTGCAGCACACGCAACCATTGGACAGGGTCATGACTTGCACCGGCTCGGTGCCCAACAGTTGGGTGTCGATGCCAGCGTCACTGAATTCGTTTTCGATCACGGCGATTTTCAAGCCGTGCTCGGCCTTGAGTAGATGGCGCAGCAAGGTGGTTTTGCCAGCGCCGAGGAAGCCGCTGAGGATGGTGACGGGGATGGGAGAGGACAAAAATATTCTCCTGAGGAATACAAAACAAATGTGGGAGCCGGCCCCTGTGGGAGCTGGGGTTCCCGCGATGCAAAACACACCGGGGTGCCCTCATAACCCGGTGTTTCTATAGCCCGCAAACCACCG
>NZ_JAFCTN010000023.1:0-24921 GCF_049896045.1 Pseudomonas sp. PWP3-1b2 | reverse complement strand
GCGTTGCAAACAACTCGGTCTTCCAGTCATACCGAGTTGATGCTATCGCAGGCAAGCCAGCTCCCACACAAGCTCACTCCCACAGCAGATCATCGCCAGCCCGAATACCGGGCTAGCAGCATTTAGGCCCACCCTTGCCGCCGTAACGGGCTTCCTGGCGTTCCCGGAAGAACGCCTTGTAGTCCATCATCGGTTTGTCCGGGTGTTTGGTTTGCATATGCTCGACGTACGTATCGTAGTCGGGCATGCCGACCATCAGGCGCGCGGCCTGACCGAGGTATTTACCCAGGCGACTGATGTCATTGAACATGATTGCACTCCTCGATCACGCGTCCGGCAAGGCCTGGAACGGGGCTTCTTTATCCGTACGTTCTTTGTTGCCCCAGGCGGCGACGCCGACCTTGAGCGCGTAGAACAGGATGCTGAACACCACGAACAGGAACAGCGTCGTCAGCGTTGCGTTGGTGTAAGCGTTCCAGATCACGTGCTGCATCTGGTCGATGTTCTTGGCCGGGGCGAGGATCTGGCCGTTGGCCAGGGCATCGCTGTACTTCTTGGCCAGTGACAGGAAGCCGATTGCCGGGTTGGCATCAAACAGCTTGATGAAGCCTGCGGTCACGGTGCAAATCAGCAGCCAGACGGCTGGCAGCATGGTCACCCAGATGTAGCGCTGGCGTTTCATTTTGATCAGCACCACCGTGGCGAGCATCAGCGCGATACCGGCCAGCATCTGGTTGGAGATACCGAACAACGGCCACAAGGTGTTGATGCCGCCCAGTGGGTCGATCACGCCTTGGTACAACAGGTAACCCCACATCGCCACGCAACCTGCGGTCGCAATCAGGTTGGCGGTCCAGGACTCGGTTCGCTTGAGCGACGGCACGAAGGAACCGAGCAAATCCTGGAGCATGAAACGTCCGGCTCGGGTACCGGCGTCAACCGCCGTGAGGATGAACAGCGCTTCAAACAGGATTGCAAAGTGGTACCAGAACGCCATGGTGTTTTCACCTGGCAGCACGCTGTGCAGGATCTGCGCGATACCCACCGCCAATGTCGGCGCACCGCCGGCACGAGCCAGGATGGTGGTTTCGCCGATGTCATGGGCCACGGCGGTCAGTGCTTCCGGGGTAATGGCGAAGCCCCAACTGCTGACGGTTTGCGCAACGGTCACAACGTCAGCGCCCACCACGGCAGCCGGGCTGTTCATGGCGAAGTACACACCTGGCTCGATCACCGAAGCGGCAACCATCGCCATGATCGCGACGAACGATTCCATCAGCATCGCGCCGTAACCGATGTAGCGCGAGTTGACTTCGTTATCCAGCAGCTTGGGCGTGGTGCCCGACGAGATCAGCGCGTGGAAACCCGAGACCGCGCCACAGGCGATGGTGATGAACAGGAACGGGAACAGACCGCCCTTCCACACCGGGCCGGTGCCGTCGATGAATTGGGTCAGGGCCGGCATTTTCAGCTCTGGCATGGTGACCAGGATGCCGATCGCCAACGCAATGATGGTGCCGATTTTCAGGAACGTAGAGAGGTAGTCACGCGGTGCGAGGATCAGCCACACCGGCAGTACCGCAGCGACGAAGCCATAGCCCACCAGCATCCAGGTGATCTGGATACCCGTGAACGAGAAAGCCTTGGCCCAGACCGGGTCAGCGGCAATCTGCCCGCCCAGCCAGATCGAACCCAGCAGCAACAGCACGCCGATAACCGAAATTTCACCAATGCGGCCCGGGCGGATGTAACGCATGTACACGCCCATGAACATCGCAATCGGGATGGTCGCCATCACGGTGAAAATGCCCCATGGGCTCTCGGCCAGGGCCTTGACCACGATCAGCGCCAGCACCGCGAGGATGATGATCATGATCAGGAAACAGCCGAACAGCGCGATAGTCCCCGGAATGCGGCCCATCTCTTCGCGAACCATGTCGCCGAGGGAACGGCCGTTGCGACGAGTGGACAGGAACAGGACCATGAAGTCCTGCACCGCACCGGCCAGCACTACGCCGGCAATCAGCCAGAGCGTGCCGGGCAGGTAACCCATTTGCGCCGCCAGTACCGGGCCGACCAAGGGGCCTGCACCGGCAATCGCCGCAAAGTGGTGACCGAAAAGAATGTGTTTGTTGGTCGGCACATAGTCCAGACCGTCGTTGTTGAGCACTGCGGGGGTGGCCCGCCGTGGATCGAGTTGCATCACGTTGTTAGCGATGAACAGACTGTAGTAGCGGTACGCAACCAGGTAGATGGCCACCGCAGCGACCACAATCCACAAGGCGTTGATCGCCTCGCCGCGGCGCAAGGCCACTACGCCCAGGGCGCACGCGCCTACGATTGCCAGCACCAGCCAGGGTAGGTGGCGTAGCAGGCTATTATTATTTTTCATTTTATTATTCCAGCCAGGGTGGACAGAAAGGACAGCCAGCCCGAGTTTAGCGCTGTTGGCTTTAAAGGCCACCCCCCACGTTGGTCTAGAGCCTTGCAATCGCAAAAAAAGCAGAAATAAACGCCGGTTGATGGCGCAAGGCTACAATCCTTCTATCCACACAGGGGTTAACCATGACTGAACAACCGTCTGATCGCCGCCGTTTTCGCCGGATTGCCTTTGACGCCAAGACCGAACTTCGGCAAAACGGCCAGGAATGGCCGGTGCAATTAGTGGACTTGTCGCTCAAGGGCTTGTTGGTGCAACGCCCTTCGCCCTGGCTGGGCAATGACGCTGACCCCTTTGATGTGGATATCCATCTGGACGCCGACACGGATGTACAGATGCAGGTGCGCCTGACTCATGATGATCATGGGCAGTTGGGCTTTGTGTGCGAGCACATTGACCTGGACTCGATCAGTCATCTGCGCAGACTGATTGAGCTGAACCTTGGCGATCAGGAAGAACTGGAACGGGAGCTGGGGGCATTGCTGGAGGTTTAGCCGTCAGGGAAACGCCGCACGTGCCGGGAAGTCGCCTTCCGACTCCCAAAAACCCGGTTTCTGACTCGACGCGGCCTGCCATTGCCCGTCGGCAAAACGGTAGGTCGTGTAACGGGTGACGAAGTCTTCGTCGCCGTCACCGTCCATAAAGGACGACAGTTGCAGCAACTCATCCGCGGCGGGCGTGGCTACTTGCCAGGCGGCTTTGCCGGTCTGGGTCAGGGTCAGAGGCTTGACCTTGCCGTCAGCGCCCTTGTAGTCCATCGGTTTGAGTTGCTGCCTGGCCGGCATCAGCAGTTGCGTCGCCGGGCCGCTGTAGCTGCCCATCGGCGCGGTCTGGTCGATGCTCAAAAAATACACAGGCGCTGGCAAGCCGTTGAGCGGGGCCTTTTTGACTTCAGCCAACGGATAACCGAGTTCTTCGTGCGCGATCACTTCGCCAGACCCCGACACCATGCGCACCTGGGCTTGAAGCAGCGGCTTTTCCACCAGGTCGCCGGGATCGTCAAACGAGTCCTCGTCCAGCCCGTTGCCCCAGCTGTCCTGGTGCAATTGGGCGCTGATGCGCTGGTCTTCCAATACCTGCAAGACGCTGCCGTCCTCGGTCGCCAGCTGTTGCGCGAGACGGTAACCGGCTGGCAATTCAGCCCATGCCATGGCGGGCAGCCAGCCCAGGGCGACAAACAGCGCGACTGCGCCCCAGCGGTTCGATCGTTGCATGGCGTCCATTCCTGATTTATTCGAACAGTGCATCCAGCGCCTGCTCCAGGCGCGTGACTCCAATGATGTTTATCCCCGGCGGCGATTCCTTGGGCATATTGCCCTTGGGCACGATTGCGCGCTTGAAGCCGTGCTTGGCCGCTTCCTTCAAACGCTCCTGGCCACTCGGCACCGGGCGCACTTCGCCTGACAGGCCAACCTCACCGAACACCAACAAGTCGTGGGGCAGCGGTTTATTGCGCAGGCTGGACATCACGGCCGCCATCAATGCCAGGTCAGACGCCGTTTCCAGCACCTTGACCCCGCCGACCACGTTGAGGAACACGTCCTGATCGTGGGTCGGAATGCCGCCGTGACGGTGCAGTACCGCGAGCAGCATGGCCAAACGGTTCTGATCCAGGCCAAGGGTGACACGGCGCGGGTTGGCCAAATGGCTGTCATCCACCAGCGCCTGCACTTCCACCAGCATTGGCCGGGTGCCTTCCCACGTCGCCATCACCACGCTGCCTGGGACTTCTTCCTGGGCACGCGTGAGAAAAATCGCCGAAGGGTTGGAGACTTCTTTCAGGCCGCGATCCGTCATGGCGAACACGCCCAGCTCATTCACCGCGCCGAAACGGTTCTTCACCGCCCGCAGCAAGCGCAGGCGACCGTCGGATTCGCCCTCGAAATACAGCACGGTGTCGACCATGTGCTCCAACACGCGAGGCCCGGCCAGCGCGCCTTCTTTGGTCACGTGGCCGACCAGGAAGATCGCCGTGCCGCTCTGCTTGGCATAGCGCACCAGCAACGCCGCGCTTTCGCGCACCTGGGACACGCCACCGGGCGCCGATTGCAGCTGCTCGGTAAAAATGGTCTGGATCGAGTCGATCACCATGACCTTGGGTTTTTCGATGCGCGCGGTGGCAATGATGCTTTCGATGCAGGTTTCGGTCATCACCCGCAGTTGATCCTGGGGCAAGCCCAGGCGGCGGGCGCGCATGGCCACTTGTTGCTGGGATTCTTCGCCGGTGACGTACAGCGCGGGCATGCGGCTGGCGATGCTGCACAGGGTTTGCAGCAGGATGGTGGATTTGCCGATGCCGGGGTCGCCGCCGATCAGCACGACAGAGCCGTCGACCAGCCCGCCGCCAAGTACCCGGTCGAGTTCACCGGAGGCGGTGGAGAAACGCGGGATTTCTTCGACGCTGACTTCGGCCAGGGTCTTGATCTGCGCCTGCTGCCCGGTCCAGCCAGCACGGCCGGTGGGGGCTGCGGCGCCGCCGCTTTCGATCATGGTTTCAGTCAGGGTGTTCCAAGCGCCGCACTCGGTGCATTGGCCGGCCCACTTGGGAAAGGTCGCGCCGCACTCCGTGCAGCCGTACATGCGCTTGGCCTTTGCCATTTGAGAACCTCCAACCGAAAAACCGCGATGATAGCTCAGCGCGGCGCCGGGGTCCGGATTTCACCACTGGCCAATCGTGAAGCACTGTTGCCAATCGGGTCTTCGGCGTTGAGGTCGGCGCCTTTAGCCTTCAGCTCATCGAGCAGCTCGACGCGCTTGAACAGCCCGGCGTACATGGCGGCGGTCTGCCCGGCGCCGTTGCGTTGGTCGGGGTTGCAGCTGGTTGCCAGCAGGCGCTGGGCAATTTTCAGCTCGCCCTTGAAGATCGCGCCCATCAGCGCGGTGTTACCGCGTTTGTCCTGCACACAGGCGTCGGCGCCAGCACTGAGCAGGCGCTCCACAAACGGGCCCTGACCATGGTAAGCGGCGAGGATCAGTGCGGTGTAACCCTTGTCGTCTGTGGTGTTGAGGCTGTAACCGGATTCGATGAAGGTGTTGAGCATGTCGACATCGCCCCGGCGGGCAGCATCGAAATAGTAGTCCTGCAACTGCGCCTTGAGCGCCACCGGGTCGGGGGACTCGGCATGGGCGACAAAGGCGAGCATGGCCATCAGTAGGCCGATGGAAATTCGCATGGGTGTTCTCCTCACGGGAGTCGGCGCCCTCAAGAGGGCGCCGACTGGAACAGACATTAGTCAGTCAGTTTTTCTGCCAGCGCTTTTACGCGCGCCAGATCACCCTTTGCCACTTTGGTCACGCCCGTGCCGTACTCCGGGTCTGCCTTGTAGAGGAACGACAGGATGATGTGCTTGCTCTCGTCATCGGTGGTCGCGAGGGAGCCGCCGAAGTTGTCGATCAAGTCCTGACGCTCTTTCTGGTTATAGGAGCGGTACAGATCACCCGCCTGCTTGAAGTTCTGCTCACGCTGAATCTTCGCTTGCTGGGTGCTGCCCGACAGCGCCAACTGGCTGTAGCGCGCGGTTTGCGGCTCTTCCCGTGGCAGCAGGCGGCTTGGCTGGTAGTTCACGCCGGTGGTGGTTTTGCCCGAGTTCATGACGCCGTCCTGGTTACCGTTGTTGACGGTCACCCGTGGAGCGTTGATCGGCAGTTGCAGGGCGTTCGGCCCCAGGCGATACATCTGCGTGTCGGCGTAGGAGAACACTCGACCTTGCAGGAGGCGGTCTTCCGACGGCTCAATGCCCGGAACGAGGTTGGCCGGGGCCATGGCGACTTGCTCGGTTTCCTGGAACACGTTCCCAGGGTTGCGGTTCAGCACCATCTGCCCGACTTTACGCTCCGGCACATTCGGCCAGATCTTGGTGGCATCCAGCGGGTCGAAGTCAAACTTGGCCAAGTCCTCAGGCTTCAGCACTTGCACATACAAGTCCCACTTGGGGAAGTCGCCCTTGTTGATGTGCGTCACCAGGTCATTGGTCATATGGCTGTAGTCACGCCCTTGCACTTCGGTGACTTGCTTGGGGTCAAGGTTCTTGATGCCTTGCAGGCTCTTCCAGTGGAACTTGACGTAGTGCACTTCGCCTTTGGCGTTGATCAACTTGTAGGCATGCACGCCATTACCGTCCATTTCGCGGTAACTGGCTGGCGTGCCGGAGTCAGAGTACAACTCGGTGAGTGTGCGGGTGGACTCTGGAACATGGGAGAAGAAATCGAAACGGCGAGAGTCGTCGTCCAGGTTAGTGCGCGGGTCAGGTTTGAACGCGTGGACCATGTCCGGGAACTTGATGGCATCGCGAATAAAGAAGGTTGGGAAGTTATTCCCCACCAAATCCCAGTTACCTTCGGCAGTGTAGAACTTGGTGGCAAAACCACGCGGGTCACGCAGGGTTTCCGGGGAGTGGTTGCCATGCACCACGGCCGAGAAACGCACAAACACCGGGGTGGCTTCGCCGGCGGCAAAGACTTTGGCTTTGGTCAGGTCGCTGAGGTTGTCGGTGACGGTAAAGGTGCCGTGAGCGCCGGTGCCACGGGCATGCACAACGCGCTCCGGGATGCGCTCGCGGTCAAAGCGCTGCAGTTTTTGAATCAGCTGAACGTCTTGCAACAATACCGGGCCATTGGCACCAGCGGTTTGCGAGTTCTGGTTGTCGCCAACAGCGGCGCCGTTATCACGGGTCAGGTTGGCGGCTTGTACAGAGAGGGAAAGCAGGCTGGCGGTGACCAATGCCAGCGCGTGACGCGCAGACACTGGCCTGCGGCTCATGGGGGTATTCATCGAGGTGTCCTCTGGTTTTTTTATGCACATTCATTCGTGCTTGCCAGAGGCTAGTGACCTGCGAGTCATAAGATAAATAGAAAAGGCGTACTGCCCCGATAAAGAAAATAGTGTGGTAAGGCACTGAAATGGCGCGTATTTCGCGCGCGATTGGTGGCACTTTGCAAACTATTTGCGATTTAATGTGTCGATAAAAATTAACAGTGTTAACGGTTGTGTCGCGCAAGCCCACAACGACTGACTTACACTGACCTCCACCCTTCTCATCTGTAACAAGGAATAACTTATGGGCGTGATCAGCGAGTTCAAGGCCTTCGCGGTCAAAGGCAATGTGGTCGATATGGCCGTGGGTATCATCATCGGCGCCGCCTTCGGCAAGATCGTGTCCTCCTTTGTGGGCGACGTGGTGATGCCACCTATCGGCCTGTTGATCGGCGGCGTGGACTTCGGCGACTTGGCCGTGACACTCAAGGCAGCACAGGGCGACGTTCCGGCGGTAGTCCTGGCGTATGGCAAGTTCATTCAAAGCGTGATTGATTTCGTGATTGTCGCGTTTGCTATCTTCATGGGCGTCAAAGCCATCAACCGCCTGAAGCGCGAAGAGGCCGTTGCGCCAAGCTTGCCGCCTACGCCGACCAAAGAAGAACTGCTGCTGGGTGAGATCCGCGATCTGCTCAAGGCACAGAACGACAAGCCGCTTTAACCAAAACCGGCCTGAAAAAAAGCGCCCGCTGGGGCGCTTTTTTATTACCAGTAATTTTCCACCGCCACTTGCCCGGGACGTCGGCTCAGGCTCAGTTGCATATCGCGTTGTTTGAGCAACTGGCGGGTGTCGTCGACCATCTGCGGGTTGCCGCAAATCAGTACGCGCGAGTGCTCCGGGGTCAGCGCGACGCCGGCGGCACGCTCCAGCTCGCCATTCTCGATCATCGCCGTAATACGCCCGTTCAAAGCCCCTGGGTGTTGTTCACGGGTCACAATCGGAATGTAGGTGAGCTTGTGCGCGTATTCGGCCAAATGCTCACGCTCACCCAATTCGTTGATCAGCGACTGGTACGCCAACTCCTTGGACTCGCGGGCGCTGTACACCAATACAATGCGCTCGAATTTTTCCCAGACTTCAAAGTCCTGCAGGATCGACAGGAATGGCGCCACACCAGTGCCGGTGCCCAGCAGCCATAAATCCCGCCCGTCCACAAAACGGTTCAGCGTGAGGAAGCCGGTGGCCTGGCGCTCCACCATCAGCGTATCGCCTACCTGCAAACGGCTCAGTTCGCTGGTGAACTCCCCACCGGGCACCACAATCGAGAAGAAATCCAGATGCTCGTCAAACGGTGAAGACACGATGGAATAAGCACGCCACACGGTGCTGCCATCTGCCTTGGTCACCCCCAGACGCACGAATTGGCCGGCCGTAAACCGAAAGCCCGGGTCGCGGGTGGTGCGCAAGGTAAACAGGCTGGGGGTCAGCGATTGCACGTCGAGCAGGGTTTGTCGGGTGAATTTCTCAGCACTGGCCGTCATGGGGGGCTCCAATCTACAGGTGCCCTAGTGTCCCTCAAAGTCGACGATACAAACACCGTTGGTTTGTAGTGGCATCACGCGGGCGATCAATAGTGGCTCTTTAATACTAACTCTAATCAATTGGCTATTAACTCACTAGGATTCACCTATAACGTTGCGCAGAGAGGCAGTTAGTTAAATGTCAGGGATGTTTCAAGTCACTCAAATCCCGCAGGAAATATCGCGTGATGCCAAAACTACATAATGGACGCGTCGAGAAAAAATTGATTAGACCTGCCCGTCCAATTACGAAATTTTAATTCCATCGTGTAGCCGATGCCCTACACTCATTTTCGTGTCGCTTCGGGAGATGAGGACGTACCCGAGTCATGGAGATTCCTATGGAGAGTTACCGATGGTCAACTGGCGCAATTCACGGCTCCCTAAACTGGACGGTGAGCAAGCAGTCACCACCGTTTTTCAAATGGTCATCAATAGAACGTATGAACTTGGGTTTCAATACTGCGCCTTCAAGATGAGTTCCCAGTTACCGGACAAGAACACAGATCCGATTGATTTCAATAACTACCCACCCGAGTGGAATGCCCTTTACAAGCAAGCACACTTTTTCGACAAAGACCCCGTTGTAGACCTGTGTAAACACAGTGTTTTTCCTGTGGTCTGGGAGGAAAAAGTCTTCAGTGCAGCGCCTAATTTGTGGGACCTGGCACAATCCTACGGTGTGCACGTGGGTTGGACCCAGGCGGTTCATGACTTTCGGGGCGTCTTCAGCATGCTGACCCTGGGCCGCAGCGACGGCGCCGTCAGCCCGCAGGAGCTTTACGAAAAGGCCGGCGAGGTGTTGTGGCTTTGCCATGCAATGCACGCGGTATTGGCCCAGAGTTTTGCGGACAAGCCCTGCATCAGCCCTCCCACACGGTTAACGCCGCGAGAGACGGAAATTTTGAAATGGTCGGCGATAGGCAAGACGGCGGAAGAAGTGGGCAACATCATGTCGATCACCCCACGAACGGTCAGCTTTCACGTCAGCAGCGCCATGCGCAAACTGGGCGTCAGCAGCAAAATCGCCGCCGTGCTGCGCGCATCCAAAGAAGGGCTGTTTGACTGACCTGTAAACACCGCATGTAATCCCTCCGAAAAAAAAGTAACATTTACGACCAATTCTGAGTGTTGAAGCCGCCGCCCTGGTGGCGCCGCCTCGCAGTTCGCTCAGACGGTTCGGCGGGTTGCCCCCACCGAACACCCATCGATGACCCAGAGCCTCCCCCGCCATGCCCCTGCTTGACAGCCCCTTCGCCCAGCTCGATCTGATCCGCCAGCCAGAACAACACAATGATCCGCTGCAAGCGTTCGACGCCGCTGATGAGTACCTGCTCAACCATCTGGCAAGCCAACAGCCGAGCCTCTCGACCCGCGTGCTGGTGCTCAACGACAGCTTCGGTGCCTTGGCGGCGAGCCTTGCCGGTAAAGTGCAGGTGGTCTCCAGCGGCGATTCGTTTCTGGCAGCCCAGGGCCTTGAGAAAAACCTGGTACGCAATGCCAGGACTTTTGATGCGGTGCCGTTTATCCCGGCGAACCTCTCGCCAACCGGGCCGTTTGACCGCGTACTGATCCGCGTACCCAAAACCCTGGCCTTGCTCGAAGAACAACTGATTCGCCTGCAAGGGCAACTGGCACCGGGCGCCGAAGTGATCGCCGGGGCGATGCTCAAGCACCTGCCGCGAGCGGCAGGCGAAATGCTCGAGCGCTATATCGGCCCGATGCACGCCTCGCTCGCGGTCAAAAAAGCCCGGCTGCTGATCGCCACCGTTGCCGAGCGCCCCGCCGCCGTCTCGCCCTACCCTACCCGCTACCGCCTGGACGTGCCGGCCATCGAACTGCTGAACCACGCCAACGTGTTCTGCCGCGAAGACCTGGACATCGGCACCCGCGCCTTCCTGCCGTTCCTGCCGAACAACCTCGGCAGCGCGCGCGTGGCGGACCTGGGCTGTGGCAATGGTGTATTGGCCATCGCCAGCGCGCTGCAAAACCCCGACGCGCACTACACGCTGGTGGACGAGTCCTACATGGCCGTGCAATCCGCCGCCGAGAACTGGCAGGCCGCACTGGGTGATCGCGAGGTGGTGATACGTGCCAGCGATGGCCTGGCCGGCCAGGAGCCACAATCGCTGGACGTGGTGCTGTGCAACCCGCCGTTTCACCAGCAGCAGGTGGTCGGCGACTTCCTTGCCTGGCGCATGTTTCAACAGGCGCGGGAAACCCTGGTGGTCGGCGGCGCGCTGTACATCGTCGGCAACCGTCACTTGGGTTATCACACCAAGCTGGCGCGGCTGTTCCGTGGCGTCGAGCAAATCGCTACCACGCCGAAATTCGTCATCCTCAAAGCGCGCAAATAAAAAAACCCTGCCTCTCTTGCGAAAGGCAGGGCTGGAAAGCCGGGCCGCTAGGCCCGGATCGGGATGTCAGTGAGTGGTCAGGCCAGCCGCATTCATGAACATGCGCATCAGGCTGGCCACGACGAACAGGGCCAGCACGCTGCCAGTCCAGATCATCGCTAGCCACCCCAGGCGCCGCCACAATGGCTGCTTTTCGGCCTGTTCAATCTCGTGCAACGAAGGTTTGCCGGACATGCTTCGAGCCTCCTAGTGATAACCGTCTTCGTGGGTGACCTTGCCGCGGAACACGTAGTAGCTCCAGAAGGTGTAGCCCAGGATGAACGGGATGATGAACAGCGTGCCAACCAGCATGAAGCCCTGGCTTTGCGGCGGCGCGGCGGCGTCCCATATCGAAACCGACGGCGGAATGATGTTCGGCCACAGGCTGATACCCAGGCCGCTGTAGCCGAGAAAGATCAGTACCAGCGTCAGCAGAAACGGCGTGTAGTGCGCATTGCGTGCCACCGCACGGATCAGCCCGTACATGGTCACCAGCACCAGGATCGGCACCGGCAGGAACCAGAACAGGTTCGGCAGGGTGAACCAGCGCGAAGCAATTTCCGGGTGCGCCAGCGGCGTCCACAGGCTGACAATAGCGATCACTGCCAACACCACAAAGGCCAGGGGCCGCGCTAGGTTGTGCATCTGCTCCTGCAACTTGCCTTCGGTCTTCATGATCAGCCACGTGCAACCGAGCAAGGCATAAGCGACCACCAGTGCTACGCCGCAGAACATGGTGAACGGCGTGGCCCAGTCCAGCGAACCACCGGCAAACTGGCGATTGACCACCGGAATGCCGTCGATAAAAGCCCCCAGCGCTACGCCCTGAAAGAACGTGGCTGCGACGGAGCCGCCAATAAACGCCTTGTCCCACAGGTGACGCTTGTGGTCCTTGGCCTTGAAGCGAAACTCGAACGCCACGCCGCGAAAGATCAGGCCGACCAACATCAGGATCAGCGGCAGGTACAGCGCCGACAGCACCACCGAATAGGCCAGCGGGAACGCGCCGAACAGCGCCGCGCCACCGAGTACCAGCCAGGTTTCATTACCGTCCCAGACCGGCGCGACGGTGTTCATCATCACGTCGCGGTCGACTTTGCCCGGAATAAACGGGAAGAGAATGCCGATACCCAGGTCGAAGCCGTCCATCACCACGTACATCATGATGCCGAAGATGATGATCACGGCCCAGATCAGCGGAAGATCAATACCCATCTCAATGCCCCTTGTGCTGGATGTCGTCGTGATCATTGTCGGTGCCGTCATCGGCAGCCGACAACGGACGAGCCGGTGTACGTTTCTGGCCAGGCCCACCGTGGGTCGGCTCAGTCACGTCGTGGGCGACGGGGCCCTTGCGCACCAGGCGCATCATGTAGCCCAAACCGGCACCAAACAGCGCGAAGTACACCACCACGAACAACACCAGAGTGATCGTCATCTGCGCCAGGCTATGCCCGGAAGAAGCATCCGCCGTGCGCATCAACCCGTAGACCACCCACGGCTGACGACCAATTTCGGTGGTAAACCAGCCGGCGAGAATCGCGATCAGGCCGGACGGGCCCATCCACAGCGCCAGGTACAGGAACGGCCGGGACGTGTACATCCGGTCGCCCCGGCGCAGCCAGAGGCTGAACAAACCGGTGAAGATCATCAGGAAGCCCAGGCCGACCATGACCCGGAACGACCAGAACACAATGGTCGAGTTAGGGCGGTCTTCAGGCGGGAAGTCCTTGAGCGCCGGCACCTGCTTGTCCAGGGAGTGGGTCAGGATCAGGCTGCCCAGATAGGGAATTTCAACCGCGTATTTGGTTTTTTCGGCCTTCATGTCGGGCCAGCCGAACAGGATCAACGGCGTCGGTTCGCTGCCGATATTTTCCCAGTGGCCCTCAATCGCGGCGATTTTCGCCGGCTGATGCTTGAGCGTATTAAGGCCATGGAAGTCGCCGATGACCGCTTGAATAGGCGCGACGATGAGGGCCATCCACATCGCCATCGACAACATGGTACGGATGGCGGGCGTGTCTTTACCGCGCAGCAAGTGCCAGGCCGCCGAGGAACCGACGAAGAACGCGGTAGCCACAAACGCCGCCGTGGCCATGTGCATCAGGCGGTAAGGGAATGACGGGTTGAAGATCACCGCAAACCAGTCGGTAGGAATCACGCGACCGTCGATGATTTCAAAACCTTGCGGCGTCTGCATCCAGCTATTGGACGCGAGGATCCAGAAGGTCGAGATCAGCGTGCCGACGGCCACCATCACCGTGGCGAAGAAGTGCAGCTTGCGCCCCACCTTGTTCCAGCCGAACAGCATGACCCCGAGGAAACCGGCTTCCAGGAAGAACGCCGTGAGCACTTCGTACGTCAGCAGCGGCCCGGTGACGGCGCCGGCGAAGTCCGAGAAGCGGCTCCAGTTGGTGCCGAACTGGTACGCCATGACCAACCCGGAGACCACGCCCATGCCGAAGTTGACGGCAAAGACCTTCGACCAGAAATGGTAGAGGTCGCGGTAGGTGTCGTTGCGGGTCTTGAGCCACAAGCCTTCCAGCACCGCAAGGTAACTGGCCAGGCCGATGGTGATCGCCGGGAACAGGATATGGAAAGAGATGGTAAACGCGAATTGAATTCGGGCGAGATCTAGCGCCTCCAAACCGAACATATGTTTTCCTCTGTCAGGTAATACCGGCTGCGGGCTGGGAGCCTGCACCCACTGCCCCCACGGATATGGAGTGTGACGAATTTCAATTCGTTTCTTTTATTAACCACTACGTAGGGAATCTGGCCATTGGCCTCCAAAACAATCCCTGGGGCGGTTTTGATCTGGATCAAGCATTGCTGAAAGAGTAGTCCCATTTTGGCGGTAGGACCGTGTGGTCTTTTGCCGCGTGACAGGCTGCCTCAGTCAGTCGCTCCCCCCTTAAAAACTGGCAACTATTTGTTACAAGTTGATGCTAATCTCGCCGTTCCTTCCTGTTCTGACCAGAATTCCCGATGCCCAGTGAACCCGCGTTGCTGTTACGTCACCACCGCCCCTTCATCGCGTTCTGGCTCGCGCGCATCTTCACCGCCAGCGGCTTCCAGATGCTCACGGTGGCCATCGGCTGGAACCTCTACCAACTGACCGGCAACGTGCTGGACCTGGGCCTTGTCGGCCTGGTGGAGTTCATTCCGCGCGTGCTGTTCATGCTGCACACCGGGCATGTGGCCGACCGCTATGAGCGGCGCAAAGTGGCCGCGATCTGCCAGACCGTACAGGCGCTGATTGCTTTGACCCTGGCCATCGGCGGCCTGACCGGCCACGTCACACGTGAAATGATCTTCATCCTGGCCTTCCTGCTCGGCGCCGCGCGCTCGTTTGAAATGCCCACCACTCAGGCAATGCTGCCGAGCATCGTGCCGACCGCGCTGTTTCCGCGTGCCGTGGCTTCGTCACAGTCGGCGCAGCAACTGGCCACTATCGTTGCTCCGGCGCTGGGCGGTTTGCTGTATGCGTTTGGCAGCGTGTGGGTGTATGGCCCGACAGTGGCGCTGTACCTGATCGCCTGCGTGCTGACGCTTAATCTACCCGCGCGCCAGACGCCGCTGAACAAGGCCAAGGCGACCATGGATTCGCTGCTGGCCGGTATCCGTTTTATCCGCAGCCGACCGGACATTCTCGGCGCCATCTCCCTCGACCTGTTCGCGGTACTGCTGGGCGGCGCCACCGCGTTGCTGCCGGTGTTCGCCAAAGACATCCTGCTGACCGGCGCCTGGGGCCTGGGCCTGCTGCGTTCGGCGCCCGCGGTGGGCGCGTTGTTGATGTCGTTGTGGCTGGCGCGGTTCTCGGTGGACCGCCATGTGGGCCGCGTGATGTTTACCGCCGTCGGCGTGTTTGGCGTGGCGACCATTGCTTTCGGCCTGTCGACGTCTTTCTGGTTCTCCCTCGCAGTGCTGGTGGTGCTGGGCGCGGCGGACATGATCAGCATGGTGATCCGTGCCTCGTTTGTGCAGTTGGAAACCCCGGATGAAATGCGCGGGCGGGTCAGTGCGGTCAACGGTCTGTTTATTGGCGCGTCGAATCAGCTGGGCGAATTTGAGTCGGGGATTACCGCGTATTGGTTCGGCACCGTGCCCGCCGTGGTCATGGGCGGGATCGGTACGCTGGTGGTGACCGGGGTGTGGATCAAACTGTTCCCAAGTTTGGCCAAGCGTGACCGGATGCATGTGCCGGTGGAAGAAAGCGTTAAGCCCACCGCCTGATCCAATCACTGTGGGAGCGGGCTTGCCCGCGATTGCCGTGTATCAGTCAACCGATGTAAGGCTGACCCACCGCTATCGCAGGCAAGCCAGCTCCCACATTGGATTACCCGTGACTGGGAAAACGAGTTACAGCACCTTGTCCAGGGTGATCGGGAAGTCCCGTACCCGCTTGCCGGTGGCGTGATAAACCGCATTCGCCACCGCAGCCGCCACGCCGACGATGCCAATCTCACCGACACCCTTGGAACCCAATGCATTGACGATTTCGTCGTGTTCTTCAACAAATAACACGTCAATCTCGCCAATATCGGCATTCACCGGAATGTGGTATTCGGCCAGGCTGTGGTTCATGTAGCGCCCCAGTTGGTGGTCAATCTGGGTTTCTTCATGCAACGCCATCCCTATCCCCCACACCACGCCGCCGAGAATCTGGCTGCGGGCCATCTTGGGGTTGACCACGCGCCCGGCGGCAATCGCACTGACGACGCGGCTGACCTTGATAGTGCCCAGGTCTTCATCAACCCGAACTTCGACAAACACCGCCGAGTGCGTGGCCGTGGCATAACCTTCGCGTTTCTTGTCAGGTTCGCTGTCCACCTGCACTTCCAGCGCGTCTTCACCGCTGTCCTTGACCAGTTGCGCCAACGACACACTCACGTCACCGGTATGCAGTTGGCCGTCTTCAAAGCGTACCGATTCGGCGTCCGTAAACACCGGGTAAGTCTGGCGTGCGATGGTCAGCAGTTTGGCGGTCAACGCTTCACAGGCTTGCTGCACGGCGGTACCGACGGACGACACGGTAAACGAGCCACCCTGCAATGGCGCGGTGGGCAATGACGAGTCGCCGAGCAGGAACACCACGTCGTCCACCGCCACGCCGCTCGCCTGCGCGGCGATCTGGGTCATCACCGTGTAAGTGCCGGTGCCGATGTCGGTCGTAGCGCTGCTGACGGTGAGCTTGCCGTGCGCATCAATGCGCGCCTTGGCACTGGCTTTCATCTGCATGGCTTCCCATACCCCACCGGCCATGCCCCAACCGATCAACTGGTTGCCTTCGCGCATGCTGCGCGGTTCCGGGTTGCGCTGGCTCCAGCCAAAGCGCTCGGCGCCCTCGCTGTAGCACTCGCGCAAGGCTTTGCTCGACCAGGGCTTGTCTTCGGTCTGATTGCGCTCGGCGTAATTGATCAGGCGCAGTTGCACCGGGTCCATGCCGAGCGCGCACGCCAGTTCATCCATGGCGCATTCCAGGCCGATCACGCCCAGCGCCGCGCCGGGCGCGCGCATGTCCAGCGGGGTGAACACATCCAGCGGCACCAGCTTGTAGGTCAGTTGCACGTTGTCGCACTGGTAGAGCATGCCGCTCCACTCGACCACGTGTTCGCTGAAATCCTCGAAGCGTGACGTCTGGCCAATCGCGGTATGCCCCAATGCCAGCAGGCGGCCATTGGCGGCGGCGCCCATCTGCAAACGCTGCAAGGTGCGCGGGCGGTAGCCGAAGGTGAACATCTGTTGGCGCGTGAGGGTCACGCGTACCGAACGCTTGAGCGCCAGCGATGCCATCACCGCCAGCGGCAGTTGGTATTGCGGGCGCAGGCCGGAGCCGAACGCGCCGCCGACAAACGCGGCGAAAATCCGCACCTGGCTTTTGTCCAGGCCGAAGACTTTTTGCACGTAGGCCTGGCAGTTCTGCGGGCCTTGGGTTTTGTCATGGATATGCAGCGTGCCGTCCGGCTGATACAGCACGGTGCTGGCATGCGGTTCCATGGGGTTGTGGTGTTCGATGGGGGTGCTGTAATGCGCGTCGAGGCTGACGGCGGCAGCGCTCCATTCGGCGAGGAAGTTGCCGCGCGGCGCGGGCGGAGTTTGCGGCGAGGGGTACGCCTGTTCCTGCATGGCCAGCAGGTCGGTTTCAAAGGCTTCGCTTTCGTACTCAATGTCAACCAGCGAGCCGGCATGCCGCGCCAGTTCGAGGTTGTCGGCGATCACCAGGGCCAGGGGCTGGCCGCTGTAGAGCACGCGGTCGTTATACAGCGGGCGAAACGGTGAACCGTCGGCGGCATCGGCGTCGGCAAAGGCGTCGTCGTAGCTGGCGAGCTTGGGCCGATTGAGGTGGTCGAGCACCATCACCACGCCCGGCAGCGCCAACGCTTTGGAGGCATCAATACGTACCACGCGCCCCTTGGCGATGGTGCTGGAGACCACGCTGCCGTGCAGCAAGCCTTTTTCGGGGAATTCACCGGCATAGCGCGCCTGGCCGGTGACCTTGAGCAGACCGTCAACCCGGTCCAGTGGTTTGCCGACAGCGCTCATGGGCGATCTCCTGCAACGGCGGCGTCGCTCAGGGCACGAATAATCCCACGGCGCGCCAGCTTGATTTTGAAACCGTTGTGTTCCAGCGGTTCGGCGTCTTGCAACAGGGCGTCGGCCGCGTTGCTGAACGTTTCGCGGCTGACGGTCTGGCCGATCAATGCGGCTTCCACTGCACGGTCGCGCCAGGGTTTGTGGGCCACGCCGCCCAACGCCAGGCGCGCGTCAACGATGGTGTCACCGTCCAGTTCCAGCGCGGCGGCAACCGATACCAGCGCAAAGGCGTAAGACGCGCGGTCGCGGATTTTCAGGTAGTGGCTGTGGCCGGCCAACTGGTCGGCGGGCAGCTCAATGGCGGTGATCAGTTCATCGTCGGCCAGTTGGTTGTCGCGCTGCGGCGTATCACCGGGCAAGCGATGGAAGTCGGCAAACTCGATGACGCGCGCGCCGCCGCGTCCTTCTACATGCACCTTGGCGTCCAGCGCCGCCAACGCGACGCACATGTCCGAAGGGTGGGTGGCCACGCACTGTTCGCTGGCGCCGAGGATCGCATGGATGCGGTTCAAGCCGGTGCGTGCCGGACAGCCACTGCCGGGCTCACGTTTGTTGCACGGCACGGTGGCGTCGTAAAAGTAGTAGCAACGCGTGCGCTGCAACAGGTTGCCGCCGGTGCTGGCCATATTGCGCAGTTGCGGCGAGGCGCCAGCGAGGATGGCCTGGGACAGCAGCGGGTAACGCGTTTCGATCAGCGGGTGCCAGGCCAGGTCGGCGTTGCTCACCAGGGCGCCGATTTTCACGCCGCCCTCAGCCGTTTCTTCAACGCCTTGCAGCGGCAAGCCGGTGATATCGATCAAGTGCTCGGGGCGGCTGATGTTTTCCTTCATCAGGTCGAGCAGGTTGGTGCCACCGGCAATAAAGCGCGACACGGCGCTGCTCAGGTGGACGGCTTCGTGTACATCGGCCGGTTTGCTGTACTGGAACGGGTTCATTTTTCACCTCCCAGCACAACGTCTTCAATCGCGTCGCGAATATTGCTGTAGGCGCCGCAGCGGCACAGGTTGCCGCTCATCAGTTCCTGGATGTCTGCGCTGTCGTGGGCGCGGCCTTCGTTGGCCAGGCCGACGGCGGAGCAGATCTGGCCAGGGGTGCAGTAGCCGCACTGGAAGGCGTCATGCTTGATGAAAGCCTGCTGCATCGGGTGGAGAGTGTCGCCGTCGGCCAGACCTTCGATGGTGGTCAGCTCGGCGCCGTCGCACATCACCGCCAGGGTCAGGCAGGCGTTCACGCGTTTGCCATCGCGCAGCACGGTGCAGGCGCCGCATTGGCCGTGGTCGCAGCCTTTTTTGCTGCCGACCAGATCCAGTTGTTCGCGCAAGAGGTCAAGCAACGTGGTCCAGGGCAACACGTCCAGCGCGCGCTCCTGGCCGTTGAGGGTCAAGCGGATCGGGTGGGTGACGAACGGTTGGGCCGCCGTGCCATTGGGAGTTGCGCTCATAAACACCTCACGGGTTGGGTACTTCCGCGGCGTTCAGGAAAGTCGCCGTCTCAGGGGTACGACTTCTCGGGTTTATGAGCGTTCAAGAGGATTGATCAGCGGATGTTGAGCAGAGTCTTCAAGGTTTTCGCCGGGCCATTGATGGACGAGTTGCTGTACTCGAACCAGCCTGGGGCTTGCACATTTACGTCAAACACATAGATGTAGCCCATCACGGTGCCTGCGCCATTACACGCCTGGCTGATGTTGCCAACCTGGCACACCGCCGTGCGTTGCCCGTTAAGTTCTGCCCCATCGAAGCGGCCCATTGGGTTGTTACCCAGGCCGACTTCCATGACCGAAACCCTGGTAGGCCCGCGGTGTGTGCACATCTGGGTGGTGTTCACCCGCTCGGGAATGGCTTCGGTGCAACGCGCCGACTCGACCTGGAACACGCGCACTTCGCTCAAGGCCGGTGCAGCCGCGCCCCACGCCGGTGCTGCGCCGAGCCACAGGCTGACACTGGCGATCAGGGCTAGACTCCACGCGTTGGCTTTTTTCATGCTGTCGATGACCCTGAATTGAACGTCGGCGCAGTATGCCTCAAGGCCATGCGCGACAAAACCAACCCCATGCGCCACACGGCCTCGGCTGCTGGTATGATGCGCCGCTTTTTCCGATCCTCTCTGAAACCACAGGCGCTTGGCGCAGTTTGTGCTTTGACTTAGAGGTCAACAAATAACGACGCAAAATAGCGTCACAGGGAGCCGGCATGCTGGAAAAGCTGTTTCAACTCAAAGCACACAATACAAACGTGCGCACCGAGATTCTTGCGGGTATCACCACGTTCCTGGCCATGGCCTACATTCTGTTCGTGAACCCGAGCATCCTTGGCGAGACCGGCATGGACAAGGGCGCGGTATTCGTCGCGACCTGCCTGGCCGCTGCCATCGGTTCGACCGTGATGGGCCTGATCGCCAACTACCCGATCGCCCTCGCGCCGGGCATGGGCCTCAACGCGTTCTTCACCTACACCGTGGTCCTGCACATGGGCCATACCTGGCAGGTTGCGCTGGGCGCGGTATTTATTTCGGCAGTGCTGTTCTTTCTGCTGTCGATCTTCCGCATCCGTGAATGGATCATCAACAGCATTCCCTTGCCGCTGCGTTCGGCAATCGCCGCCGGCATCGGCCTGTTCCTGGCGCTGATCGCCCTGCACAACGCCGGTATCGTGGTCAGCAACCCGGCGACCATGGTCGGTATGGGTGATCTGAAACAACCGGCGCCCATCCTCGCTACCCTTGGTTTCGTGCTGATCGTTGCGCTGGAAGCCCTGGCCGTACGCGGCGCGGTGTTGATCGGCATTCTGGCAGTGACCATCGTCTCGATCGCGCTGGGCTTCACCCCGTTCGGTGGCGTGACGTCGATGCCTCCATCGCTGGCCCCGACCTTCCTGCAGCTGGATATCAAAGGCGCGCTGGATATCGGTCTGGTCAGCGTGATCTTCGCCTTCCTGTTCGTCGACCTGTTCGACAACTCCGGCACCCTGATTGGCGTCGCCAAGCGCGCCGGCCTGATGGGCAAGGACGGCCACATGCCGAAAATGGGCCGTGCGCTGATCGCCGACAGTACCGCTGCCATGGCCGGTTCCCTGTTGGGCACTTCGACCACTACCAGCTACATCGAGTCGGCTGCGGGCGTGAGCGCCGGTGGCCGTACCGGTTTGACTGCGATCGTGGTTGCGATCCTGTTCCTGCTGGCGCTGTTCTTCTCGCCGCTGGCCGCCAGCGTTCCGCCGTTCGCTACCGCGCCTGCCCTGTTGTTCGTCGCCGTGCTGATGACTTCTGGCCTGGCCGAAATCGACTGGGATGACATCACTGTTGCAGCGCCGGTGGTGATCACCGCCCTGGCGATGCCGTTCACTTACTCCATCGCCAACGGCATCGCCTTCGGTTTCATCGCCTGGACCGCCATCAAGCTGCTTTCGGGCCGCTACCGTGAGCTGAACCCGGCACTGGTGATCCTGTCGATTCTGTTTGTGATCAAGCTGGGCTGGTTCAACGCATGACTTTTGACGCCGCAAGCTACACCGCTCAACTGCAAGACAAGGTCACGCGCTTGCGTGACCTGTTGGCGCCGTTTGATGCACCCGAGCCACAGGTATTCGATTCGCCGCTGCAGAACTTCCGCCTGCGCGCGGAGTTCCGCCTGTGGCGCGAGGGCGGTGAACGCCACTACGCAATGTTCTCCCAGGACGACAAGCGCACGCCGATCCTGATCGAAGAATTCCCGATTGCAGGCCTGCGCATCAACCAGTTGATGCCGCAGCTCAAAGCCGCCTGGCAAGCCAGCGCGGCCCTGAGCCACAAGCTGTTCCAGGTGGAATTCCTCACCACCCTGGCCGGCGACGCGATGATCACTCTGTGCTATCACCGCCCGCTGGACGAGCATTGGCACACCGCCGCCAACCAGCTGGCCGCTGACCTTAACGTGAGCATCATCGGTCGCTCCAAGGGCAAGCGCGATGTGATCGGCCAGGATTACGTGGTGGAAAAACTCGACGTCGGTGGCCGCACGTTCAGCTACCGCCAACCCGAAGGCGCGTTCACCCAGCCCAACGGCACCGTGAACCAGAAGATGCTCAACTGGGCGTACGAAGCCCTGGGCGATCGCCCGGATGATTTGCTGGAGCTGTATTGCGGCAACGGCAACTTCACCCTGCCGCTGGCGACCCGCGTGCGTAACGTGCTGGCGACTGAAATCAGCAAGACGTCAGTCAATGCAGCCTTGAGCAACCTCGATGAAAACGCGGTGGATAACGTGACGCTGGTGCGCTTGTCTGCCGAAGAACTCACCGAGGCGCTCAACGAAGTGCGCCCGTTCCGCCGCCTGCAGGGCATCGACCTGAAAAGCTACGCGTTCGGCAGCGTATTCGTCGACCCGCCGCGCGCCGGCATGGACCCGGACACCTGCGAACTGACCCGGCGCTTCGACAACATCCTCTACATCTCCTGCAACCCGGAGACGTTGGCGGCGAACATCGCGCAACTGCATGACACGCACCAGATCACCCAGTGTGCAATGTTTGACCAGTTCCCGTGGACGCACCATATGGAATCCGGGGTCTTGTTGACCCGTCGTTGATCTGAATGCGATTCATACGTCCGTCGAATCGCCAGTTTCGATGACCTCTTCCTTGCGTGGCCGCCCGCCCTTCTTGCCATTGGCTCGGGCGGCGGCTGTTTTGGCGGCGCTGCTTTTGCGACCGTTGCGTGATGCCACCATGCTGACGGCCAAGTCCATCAGGGGCTGGCTCGTAGCGATCAATCCGGTGATTGATACATCCAGATCCTGAGCCTCACAGCACAGCGCCTTGCCGCCAAAACCGACCTCCAACTGCTGGAAATCCTGCAAGGAAAACCCTTCGAACTCGGGCAGACCGGCCACGGGCAACATGACGCGGCTGCCGTCGCTGAAACCAATGGACAGACAGTCGTCTTCATAACGCACGGAACTGGCGTTGGCGTACAAACGCTTCAACTTACGCCCACGGGCTATAGCCTTATCGATATCGGCCTCTGTGAGAGGGACATCGGGATAGACTTTGGCTTTTACGATTTTTCTCATAAATCAATCTCCACGTAACCTGGCGCTCGGACCAGAGTCAATATTGTTCGCTGCGCCACCGCATCGTGGCGGGCTTTTGCAATCACATAGATACCGGGCCGAATGACCAAGCCCGGCACCACCTCATCAGCGTCCCAATCCCAGGAGTGGTTCTCCAGACAGACCGTGTGCAGCTTCTCCCACCAGATCCTTCGTGCCCGAGCCAGGTAATGCGGTTGCATCAACGCTTGGCGCAATCCTTTAAGAATCGACTCTGGTGGGCGCCCCCGTTCTGGATCCACATCCCACAACTCCACTCGCCCATTCAGAAAGCTGAAACGAAAGCGCGCATCCCATTCATTCCCCCTTACATGCACGTGGGGCGGGCAATGCTCATCCCTGAGAAGCACTGAAATTACATATCCTTTGTAAGCGCCTACTTTCATCGTAACCCATCCGTTAGGTTATTTTCCGTCAGGTAACAATTTAGCGTCTGCCACCTGACAACCGGTACCGTCATCCGGCCGTTGTTGCACAGGTTAGTAACGGCACGACAACCGTCGAATGCGGTCTTGTAACCACCCATGGCTGTAGCGATGAAATCCCCGCGTTCGCTCATTCAAAGTTCGGTAATCGAACACATCCCGTCACAACGCGCCCGACTCGATTGACCAAAGTAACCATCCGGTACATTTTATCTCCACAACTAACAATAATCGTGGAGATACGCCAAATGCCGCCCATCGTGCTGGTGCTCAACGGCCCCAACCTCAACCTGCTCGGCACCCGCGAGCCCGCCACTTACGGCCATGAAACCCTGGCAGACGTCGCCGCGCTGTGCGGTCGCAGTGCGGAAAAACTCGGTCTCAAAATCGAATTTCGCCAGACCAATCACGAAGGCGAATTGCTCGACTGGATCCACGGCGCCCGCGCGCGTTGCGCCGGTATCGTGATCAACCCGGCGGCGTGGACCCACACGTCCGTGGCGATTCGCGATGCGCTGGTGGCCAGTGAAGTGCCAGTGATCGAAGTGCATTTATCCAACGTGCATGCGCGCGAGGCGTTTCGGCATCACTCGTTTGTGTCGCCCATCGCCAAAGCGGTACTCGCAGGGTTCGGCAGCCACGGCTACCACCTGGCCCTGGAACATTTCAGCCACACCTTGAAAGGATGAACCTGATGAAACCGCGCATCCTCGCCGGCCTGATCGGCGCCGGAATCCAGGCCTCCCGCACCCCGGCCCTGCATGAGAGGGAAGGCGACGCCCAGGGCTTGCGTTACCTGTATCAGTTGATTGACCTGGAACCGCTGCACCTGACCATCAACGCCCTGCCCGACCTGCTCGACGCCGCCGAACGGATGAACTTCACCGGGCTGAACATTACCTACCCGTGCAAGCAGGCGATCCTACCCTTGCTCGATGAACTGTCTGACGAGGCCCGTGGCATCGGCGCGGTGAATACCGTGGTGTTCAAGGACGGCAAACGCATTGGCCACAACACGGACTGCCTGGGGTTTGCCGAGGGCTTTCGCCGTAACCTGAACGATGTCGCCCGTCAGCGCGTGGTGCAAATGGGTGCCGGCGGCGCGGGCGCGGCGGTGGCCCATGCGCTGCTGGCCGAGGGTGTGCAGCACTTGAGTATTTTCGACGTGGACACGGCCCGTGCCCGCGACCTTGTGGATAACCTTGCCCAGCGCTTCGGCCCGGGTCGCGCGCAGATTGGCAATCACCTGGACAGTGCCATGGCCGAGGCGGATGGCCTGGTGAATACCACGCCAATGGGCATGGCCAAATTGCCTGGCACGCCAGTGCCGCCGGGCTTGTTGCGCGCTGAGGTGTGGATCGCGGAGATTGTGTATTTCCCGCTGGAAACCGAACTGCTGCGTGACGCCCGGGCGCTGGGGTGCCGCACGCTGGATGGCGGGAATATGGCGGTGTTTCAGGCGGTGAAGGCGTTTGAGTTGTTCAGTGGCGAGGTGCCGGATGCGGACAGGATGCTGGCGCACTTTCAGAGCATGAACATCTGACTGGATACACAAAAATCCAAATGTGGGAGCGGGCTTGCTCGCGAATGCGGTGTGTCATTCACTGCAATGCTGACTGATCCACCGCATTCGCGAGCAAGCC
>NZ_JAFCTN010000022.1:0-96505 GCF_049896045.1 Pseudomonas sp. PWP3-1b2 | reverse complement strand
ATCCGTGGGTAACCCGGCAGGACGCCGGGTTAGCCGTGCTGGGCCAAGGATGGCCCATCACGGCGGCCCACGGATTCGAGCCGGAGTGAGGGCATGCCGAGCCTAAGCGAGGCACCGAGTGGTGGGGCGGGGACCTTTTGGTTACTTTTGGGTCCTTCCAAAAGTGACCCGCTGTAAGAGCGGAACCAATTTCAGCCACACCCCAAATAACGGATATTCACGCCCTCACTCAACCCATCAACCGCCGAACCACCGCCAACCCAACCTCCTGAGTCGACCCCTGCCCCCCCAAATCCGGCGTAATCGGCCCCGACGCAATCACCTCCTCTATCGCCCGCAAAATCCCGTCATGCGCCGCCCGGTAACGCCCATCCCCCTGCCCCAGAAAATCCAGCATCAACGCCCCCGACCAAATCATCGCAATCGGATTCGCAATATTGCGCCCTGCAATATCCGGCGCCGAACCATGCACCGGCTCAAATAACGAGGGGAACCGCCGCTCCGGGTCCAGGTTCGCCGAAGGCGCTATCCCAATCGTCCCCGCACACGCCGGCCCAAGGTCAGAAAGAATGTCCCCGAACAAATTCGACGCTACCACCACATCAAAGCGATCCGGCTGCAACACAAACCGCGCGCACAAAATGTCGATGTGCTGCTTGTCCCACACCACCTTTGGATAGTTCGCCGCCATCAACGCCGTGCGCTCGTCCCAGTACGGCATGCTGATTGAAATCCCATTGGACTTGGTCGCCGCCGTCAACCGCTTACGCGGCCGGGTCTGAGCCAGCTCGAAGGCGAATTTCAGAATGCGGTCGACGCCGCGTCGGGTGAACACCGACTCTTGCAGCACAAATTCATGGTCGGTGCCTTCGAACATCTTGCCGCCCACCGACGAATATTCGCCCTCGGTGTTTTCGCGGATCACCACAAAGTCGATGTCCCCAGGCTTGCGCCCGGCCAGCGGGCATGGCACGCCAGGAAACAAGCGCACCGGACGGATATTTACGTACTGGTCAAAGTCGCGGCGAAACTTGAGCAGCGAACCCCACAAGGAAATGTGGTCCGGCACTTTTTCCGGCCAGCCCACGGCGCCGAAGTAAATGGCGTCGAAGCCCTTGAGCTGTTCAAACCAGTCATCGGGCATCATCTGCCCGTGTTCCAGGTAATAGTCGCAGTGGGCCCAGTCGAGTAGTTCAATGCTCAGGTTCAGGTCCCAGGTTTTCGCAGCCTGTTCCAGCACCCGCAGCCCTTCGGGCAACACTTCCTTGCCAATGCCATCACCGGCAATCGCGGCGATTCTGAATACTTTGCTCATCGATCGTGCCTCGCGAAATTCAATTCAACCCGCCGATGTGGAAGGCTTTGACTTCAAGGTATTCGTCCAGGCCGTACTTGCTGCCTTCGCGACCGAGGCCCGACTGTTTGATGCCGCCAAAGGGCGCGACTTCCATCGAGATAATCCCGGTGTTGAGCCCGACCATGCCGAACTCCAACGCTTCGCCAAAGCGCCACGAGCGCTTGAGGTCCTGGGTGAAATAGTAGGCGCCCAGGCCGTACGGGGTGGCGTTGGCCAGGGCCAGCGCCTCGGCTTCATCGGTGAATCGCATCAGCGGCGCCACCGGGCCGAAGGTTTCTTCGTTGGCGAGCAACATGCCGGCATGGGCTTCACCCAACACGGTGGGTTGCACGAACTGGCTGTCGCCCGCAGGCAGCGCGCCGCACAACAGGCGAGCGCCCTGGCTCAGGGCATCATCGATGTGGCGCGCGACCTTGCTGACAGCAGCAGGGTTGATCAGCGGGCCAATGGTCACGCCTGCCTCCAGGCCGTTACCGACATTGAGCTTGCCCACCTCTTCCACCAGGCGCGCGGCGAACCGTTCATAAATGCCCGCCTGCACTAAAATCCGGTTGGCGCACACGCAGGTTTGCCCGGCGTTGCGAAACTTGCTGAGCATCACGCCGGCCACCGCCTGTTCCAGGTCGGCGTCGTCAAACACGATAAACGGCGCGTTGCCGCCCAGCTCCAGGCTCAGGCGCTTGATGTGCTCGGCGCTTTGGCGCATCAGCAGGCGGCCGACGGCGGTGGAGCCGGTGAAGGAGATTTTGCGCACCGCCGGGTTGCCGGTCAGCTCTGCACCGATGCCGGCAGGCAGCCCGGTAAGCACATTGAACACGCCCGCCGGTATGCCAACGCGCTCGGCCAGTACCGCCAGCGCCAGGGCCGACAGCGGCGTCAGGTCGGAGGGTTTGACGATGATCGGGCAACCGGCGGCCAGCGCGGGTGCGCACTTGCGGGTGATCATCGCGTTGGGGAAATTCCACGGGGTGATGGCAGCGCACACACCCACCGGTTGTTTGAGGGTCAACAGGCGACGGTCGCCGCTTGGCGCCGGCATGGTTTCGCCGTAGACCCGGCGTGCTTCCTCGGCGAACCATTTGACGAAACCGGCACCGTAGCGAATTTCGCCCTTGGCCTCGCTCAGCGGTTTGCCCTGTTCACAGGTCATGATCAGCGCCAGGTCGTCGAGGTTGTCGATCATTGCATGGTACCAGCGCTCCAGCAGCGCGGCACGCTCCGCCGCAGGCCGTGCGCGCCAGGCGGGCCAGGCACGTTCGGCGGCCTCAATGGCGGCGCGGGTGTCCAGCGCATCCATCGACGGCACCTGCGCGAGCAACTGGCCGGTGGCGGGATCACGCACATCCAGGGTAGCGCCGCTGTCGGCGGCGATCCACTGGCCATCCACATAGGCGAGTTCAGCCAGCAGGCTGGGGTCTTGCAAGCGATTCTTGAGCATGGTCGAGTCCTGATCCGAGACATACCCAAGTCTAGGGAGGTGCTGCGAACGAGGATGCCGAAAGCGCGGTTGAAGCAGCGTGCCGTGCTGAAATTCAGCCCAGGACGGCAGGCTCTGCTACGTCTTCAATGAGCCCAGCAAGCCCTGCAAAAATCGCTCGCCGGCGTCCATCTGGCTGATGTCGACAAACTCGTCCGGCTTGTGCGCCTGCTCGATGGAACCTGGCCCGCACACCACCACCGGCACATCCAGGCGCTGCTTGAACAGGCCGCCTTCGGTGCCGAACGAGACCTTGGAGGTGCCCGTGTCCGGCGCGGCAAATTGTTTGAGGAAACGCACCGCTTCGACACTTGGGTGCGTATCGAGACCGGGGTAGACGTTGACCGTCTCGATGTCGATGGCGGCCACGCTGGACAACTTCTGCGCCTCGCGCACGATGATTTCGGCGCGCTCGCGCATCTGCTCAAGGAACTGATCCAGGTCGTCCGCCGGCAGGTTACGCACCTCGAAATCCAGGGTGCACAGGTTGGGCACAATGTTCAGCGCCTTGCCGCCGACAATCTGGCCGACATGCACGGTGCTGTAGGGCACGTCGTAGTCATTGTCCTGGGCGCCGTGGCGTTGCAACTGTTGCTGGCTCTCACGCAGGGCGCTAATAAAGTCGCAGGCGACATGAATCGCGTTGACCGAACGCGGCGCCAGCGAGGAATGCGCTTCCAGGCCTCGGCAATAGGTGCGGTACGAGCCCTTGCCTTTGTGGCCCAACACGAACTGCATGTTTGTCGGTTCGCCGACCATGCACAAAAACGGGCGCACCGGCGCCAGGTGCAGCACGTCGAGCAAACGCCGCACGCCGACGCAACCGATTTCCTCATCGTGGGACAGCGCCAGTTGCAGCGGGCGGTTGAGGGTGTGGTCGGCGGCGTCGAGCATGGCGTCGATGGCCAGGGCGATAAAGCCCTTCATGTCGCAACTGCCGCGCCCATAAATACGCCCGTCCTGCACGGTGGCGGCAAAGGCTGGAAAGGTCCACGCCTGGCCCGCCGCCGGCACCACGTCGGTGTGCCCGGACAACAAAATGCCCGGCTGATCACGTGGGCCGGTGCTGGCGAACAGGTTGGCTTTCTTGCCGCTGGGGTCTTTGACGATCAGCGACTCAATGCCCTTGGTCAGCAGCAAGTCGCGCACGTAGTCGATCAGGGCCATGTTGGGCTCCGACGACACGGTTTCGAAGGCCATCAGCCGTGTGAGAATCTCGAGGACGCGGGGTTTCATGAGGCCTGGCTCCGTTGTGCAGCGCTAGGGGCAAACCGGGTGATGGAAAAGGCGTCGATGGGCGTGCTGGTGCTGCCGGTGCTGAGCAGTTCAGCCATCACATCACCGACGCCGGGGCCGAGCTGGAAGCCGTGGCCGCAGAAACCGAAGGCATAAAACAGGCCGTCGACCGTGCCACTGGCGCCCATGATCGGCAACGAGTCCGGCAGGTAGCCTTCGATGCCGCTCCACACGCGGATGATGCTGAGGTTGCCGACGCCCGGCAGCAGGCGGCGCATCTGGTTGATCTGGTTGAGGATGCTGCGCGGCTCGACCTGAGCGCGGCGGGTGTGCATGTCGGGTTTGCTGCGATAACCCCCGCCAATCACGATATTGCCCCGGGGAATCTGGCGGAAGTAAATCACCTCCTCCGGGATCTTGGTGTACACGCCGATCACGGTCGGCAAGGCGTAGGGCACCGGCTCAGTCACCGCCATCTGTGGGCCATGGGTGTCCAGCGGCACCGGCTCGCCGAACTGTGCCGAGAGTTTCTGGCCCCAGGCGCCGGCGGTGATCAGCAACTGCGCGGCCTGAAATTCGCGGCCGTCGGTGGTGGTGACATGAAAATCCGCGCCGGCTTTGTGTACCCCGGCCACCTCCGTGCGCTCTTCAATGCGCGCGCCCAGGCGCCTCGCCGCGCGCGCAAATGCCGGTGCCGCCAGGCGCGGGTTGGCGTGGCCGTCGTGGGGCGCGTAGGAGCCGCCCTTGACGTGCGGGCCGAGGAAGCCGAAACGTTGGCGCAGCTCGGCGCCACGATAGATTTTCAAATCCAGTTGCGCCGCCTCGGGCGCAGCGGCGTAAGCCTCGAGTTCAGCAATTTCGTCCTCGCGATAACACACGCGCATGTGCCCGCTGGCGATGAACTCGAGGTCATCGTCGATCAACTCCGGCAGGCGTTTCCACAGCGCCCACGAGCGGTTGGCCAGGGCCAGTTGGCCCAGAAAACGCCCTTGCCGGCGCACGTTGCCAAAGTTCACACCGCTGGCGTATTGGCCAATCTGGTCGCGCTCAAGCAGGATCACCGACTGCCCGCGACGCCGCAGGAAAAACGCGGCCGCCGAGCCCATCAGGCCGCCACCGACGATCACTACATCGGCTTTCTGTACGCTCATGGCGAAACCTCCTCGGTCAGCATCGACAAGGGTTTAACCGGTGCCTGGCCGCGCTGGCGACCGACCTCTTGCACATGCACGCCCGCGGCGGCGGCAATCACTTCGGCACCCGCCTGGGAGCAATACCGCCCCTGACAACGGCCCATGCCCACCCGGCTGAACGCCTTGGCGCGATTGACTTCGCGGGCGCCCTTCTCGTTGACAGTGCGGCGCAATTCACCGGCGCTGATCATCTCGCAGCGGCACACGATGGCGCTGTCCGGCAGCGCCCTGGCTTGCTCGCTGGGCCAGGGGAACGCCTCGGCCAGGCCCAGGCGAAATTGATCCATCACTGCCAGCGCTTGCTGTTGTTGATCACGCAACACGCTGTCCACCGGTTGCTTCAAATCTTCAAGCAGGGCCAACGCCACCAGGCGCCCGGCGTGTTCGGCAGCGTCTGCACCGCGAATTTTCGAACCGTCGCCGGCCGCATACACACCCTTCACCGACGTGCGCCCGGCCTCATCGGTGGCCAGCCACCATTGGCTGGAGGCGTGATCAAACGCCATGGCGCACCCGGCCAAGTCGCCCAGTTGGGTTTCCGGGCGCAAGTGGTAACCCAGCGCCACTGCATCGGCCTGCACCGTCCTGGCCCGACCGCTGCCCGTGCTGAACCGCACGCCCATCACGCCATTGGCCGCGTCGCCCATGATGTGCAACGGCTTGATCCCCAGGTGAACCGCGACCCTGGCCCGGTACAGTTGCGCCAGCAGTTTGATCCCGGTGAACAGCAAACCGGGCCGCGCCAGCAGCTTGGGCAAGGCCTTGATGCGCAGGCTCAACGGCGATGTATCAAGCACCGCCGCCACGTCGGCACCGGCTTTGACGTATTGGCTGGCGACCAGGTACAGCAATGGCCCGCTGCCCATGAACACCACGCGATGACCGATGGACACGGCCTGATTTTTCAAGGCAATTTGCGCCCCGCCCAGGCTGTAGGTACCCGCCAGTTGCCAGCCCTCGATGGGCATCAAGCGGTCGGTGGCGCCGGTGCAGAGGATCAGCGCGTCGTAATCCACTGTGCTGTGGCGGCCCTGGCTCGCGCAGCACAACTGGCCCGGCGTGAGGTTCCACACCAGGGTGTCGGGGCGGTAGTCGATGGCGCCGCGCAGGCGGTCGAAACTCTGGTGCAGGTCCTGGGCCTTGGCGGCTTCGGTGCCGTACAAGGTGATGTAATCGCGGGTAAAGCCGTCTGGCTGGCGCCGGTAGATCTGCCCGCCGTCGCGGCGGTTTTCATCGATAAGAATCGGTTTGATACCGGCCGCCAGCAAGGTTTCGGCGCAGCGAACCCCCGCCGGCCCGGCGCCCACAATGACTACCCGTGCAGTGGCCATGTCGCCTCCGGTTGTGTGGTAACGATGTCCAGGCCCTCGCGGACCTCATTGGAACAGGCGCGCAGGCGTTCGCCGCTGCGGGTCCATACCCAGCAATCCTGGCACGCGCCCATCAGGCAAAAACCGGCGCGGCGCCCGCTGTCGAATTCCGATTGGCGCAGCGCATTGGCGTGGGTCAGCACGGCGACCATCAGCGTATCGCCCTGCAACGCCTGGATGGGTGAGCCATCCACGGTCAGGCTGACCGTTGGCCGGCCCTGTTCGGCCAGCCTCACAAAACGCCCCTTCATGCATAGGCTCCCAAAGTCATGGTCGTGACGCCCTGCTGGGTGTTCAGCAAGCGGGCGCTGTCGTGGTGGCAAAGGATTTCACTGCCGTTGTCGAGGGTGCGGCGGCTTGGCGCGGTGCGATTGCACAGGCCGTCGACGCGCACCGGGCAGCGATCGAGAAAGGTACACAACTCCAGCACGTTGGCCCGCTGACCGAGCGTCGGCAGTGTGGCGCAGGTGGTGCCGCAGCTTTCCAGCCAGCCCTGGCGCAATTCAGGCACTGAGTGGATCAGCAGGTCGGTATACGGATGGAACGGCGGCTCGGCAAACGACTGGCGGCTGCCGGCCTGCACCTTATGGCCGCTGTACATCACCACGATGTCATCGCACAGCGCGCGCACGGTGGAGATGTCGTGGCTGATAAACAGGTAGGACACGCCCAGTTGCTGGCGCAAGTCGCGCAGCAGTTCGAGGATCGCCGCGCCGACCACCGTATCGAGGGCCGAGGTGACTTCATCGCACAGGATCAAATCGGGCTTGGCCGCCAGCGCGCGGGCCAGGTTGACGCGCTGCTTTTGCCCGCCGGAAAGTTCATTGGGGCGGCGTTCAGCCAGGGTACGCGGCAGGCGCACCAGGTCGAGCAATTCGCCGACGCGCGCCTGTAGCGCCGCGCCTTTAAGGCCGAAGTACATTTTCAGCGGGCGGCTGAGAATGGTCGCCACGCTGTGCATGGGGTTAAGCGCGGTGTCGGCGTTCTGAAACACCATCTGGATGCGCCGGAATTGTTCCGAGGTGCGCTCGGACAGACTGCCGCCCAGCGGCTGGCCGTCAAATGTCAGCCCGCCGAGGGCCGGGGTCAGCAGCCCCGCAACCACACGCGCCAGCGTGGATTTGCCGGAGCCCGACTCACCGATCACGCCGATGGCCTGGCCGCGCCGCACGGTCAGGTCGATGTCTTCCAGCACCCGAATGGCGGGCATGCCGTGCATGTTCTTGTTGCCGTAGCCGGCGGTGAGGCCGCTGATGGTCAGCAGCGGCACGTCTTCGGCAATTCCGCAGGGCGGGCGAATGCTGGTGTCCGGCCGCGCGGCGGCCAGCAGGCTGCGGGTGTAGTCGTGGGCGGGGTTCTTCAGCAGCGGCGCGGTGGCGCTCTGTTCGAGGATCTGCCCGCCGTTGAGCACCACAATCTGGTCGGCCATTTGCGCGACCACGGCCAAGTCATGGGACACATAAACAGCCGTTGCGCCACGTTCACGCACCACGCGTTTGAATGCGCGCAGCACGTCGATCTGGGTGGTCACATCCAGCGCCGTGGTCGGCTCATCCAGCACCACCAGCAAGGGGTCGCTGATCAGCGCCATTGCCGCCATCACCCGTTGCAGTTGCCCGCCGGAGACCTGGTGCGGGTAGCGTCGGCCAATGCGCTCGGGGTTGGGCAAGGCCAGGTCACGGAACAAGCCGATGGCCTTGGCTTCCAGCTCGGCCCGCGTGCCCAGGCCATGAATCAACGCGCCCTCCACCACTTGGTCAAGGAGCTTTTTGGCCGGGTTAAAGGCAGCGGCGGCGCTTTGGGCGATGTAGGACACGCGATTACCGCGCAGGCCCTGCAGTTGCTTTTCGCTCAAGGCGAGCATGTCGTGTTCGCCGACCTGCACCACCCCGCCGGCCAATCGACAGCCACGCCGTGCGTAGCCCAGCAGCGCCAAAGCGATGGTGGTCTTGCCCGAGCCGGACTCGCCGATCAACGCCAGCACTTCCCCCTTTTCCAGGGAAAAGCTTACGCCCTTGACGATTTCCACTTCGCCGCGCTCATCGCCAGCAACGACGCGCAGGTTTTCGACGCGAATCAATTCGCTCATTTCAATGGCCTCCCGTGCGTCGACTACGTCGTGAAGACAGGTAGTCGATCAACAGATTCACGCCGATGGTCAGCGTGCCAATGGCCAGCGCCGGAATGATGATGGCCAGCGCGCCCTGGTTGAGGCCGCCGATATTTTCCCGCACCAGCGAGCCGAGGTCGGCATCGGGCGGTTGCACGCCGAGGCCGAGAAAACTCATGCCACTGAGCAACAACACGATGTAGCCGAAGCGCAGGCCCAGGTCGGTCAAGACCGGGTTGAGCATATTCGGCAGGATTTCCATGCACGCCACGTACAAACGGCCTTCGCCGCGAGTGCGCGCCACCTGTACGTATTCCAGCGCCTCAATGTTGACGGCCATGCTGCGGGCCACGCGGAACGAGCCCGGGATGTAACTGATGACGGCGGTGCAGATCAGCAAGGTGACGGACGAACCAAAGGCCGAGACCATGATCAGTGCGAGCATTTTGCTCGGGATCGAAATAAAGGCGTCCATGATGCGGCTGATGATTTCGTCCAGCCATTTGGGTGATACCACCGACAACAGCGCGCAACCGGTGCCAAAAGTGCTGGCCAACAATGCCGCGACCAGCGCCAGTCCAACTGTAAACCGCGCGCCCACCAACACGCGGCTGAGCATGTCGCGGCCCAGGTAATCGGTGCCGAAAGGGTGCGCAAGGCTGAAGCCTTCGAAGATGTTATCGGACACCACTTCACCCACCGGGTGCGGCGCCAGCCAGGGCCCGAACAGCGCCACCAGCAACCACACCACGCACACCACGGCGCCGAGCAGGCCCAGCCATGACGGGCCGCTGGAGACTTTGGCGAGTGCCAGGGCGGACGACAGAGGCTTGGATTTCGCAATGAGGTTGTTCATTGGTTTCTCAGCCTCGGGTTGGACAGGATTGCGCACAGGTCGGCGAGCAGCACCAACCCCAGGTAGGCCGCGCAGAACAACATGGTGCACGCTTGCACCAGCGCCATGTCGCGGTTGGTCACGGCATCGACCATCAAGCTGGCGATGCCGGGGTAGTTGAAGATGGTTTCGACAATCACGACGCCGCCCAGCAGGTACGACAGGCTCAGGGCGATGGCGTTGGCAATCGGCCCGATGGCATTGGGCAAGGCATGGCGCAGCACGATACGTATCGGGCTGACGCCTTTGAGCCGGGCCATTTCCACATAGGGGCTGTCGAGTTGGTCAATCACGGCGGCGCGGGTCATGCGCGCCATTTGCGCGACGATCACGCAGCACAGCGTCATCACCGGCAACGCGTAGGTGCGCAGAAATTGCAGCGGTGAGGTGATGTCACTGGCGTAAGACAGTGCTGACAGCCAGCCCAGGTTGACGGCGAAAATAAGCACCGCCAGGGTTGCCACCAGAAACTCCGGCACCGCCACCATCGCCAGGGTGACAAAGCTCAGGCAACTGTCGATGCGCCCGCCCCGGCCCATGGCCGAACCGATACCGAGAATCAGCGCCACCGGCACCGACACTAACGCCGTCGCGCCGGCCAGCATCAGGGTGTTGGGCACCCTGCCCGCCATCAATTCACCCACCGGCATGGCGTTGGACACCGACACGCCCAGGTCGCCGGTGAGCAGGCTCATCAGCCAGTGCAAATACCGCAACACACCGGGTTGGTCCAGCCCCAGCTTCAGGCGCAATGCCGCCACCTGTTCCGGGGTCGCGAACTGGCCGAGGGATTGTTGCGCCGCGTCCCCCGGCAGCACGGCCGTGATCGCAAACACGACCATGGACACTATCAACAAAGTCACGACCCCGGCGCCGAAGCGCCGGCCAATCAACCACAGTGTATTGCTATTCATCGCGCTGCCCTCCTCAAGCGTCCAGCCACACCTGCTCGGCGAACATGTAGCCCATGAAACCGCCCAACGGGTTGGTGTCGTAGCCTTTGACACGCTGGTCGACGCCGTCAATGTTGCTGATGAACACCGGCACGCCGATACCGCAGTGGTCATGCACCAGGGTCTGCATGTCGGCGTACATTTTGGCGCGCTTGGCGTCATCGGTTTCACCACGGGCCAGCATCAACAACTGGTCGAACTGATCGTTCTGCCAGCCGGACTCGTTCCATGGCGCCTTGGACTGGAAGAACTGCGAGAACATCACGTCGGCGTTCGGCCGTGGGTTGATGTTGCCGAAGCTCAACGGGTGCTTCATCCAGTGGTTGGACCAATAGCCGTCTGCGGGCAGGCGGTTGACGTCAAGCTTGAGCCCGGCCTCTTTCGCCGATTGCTGCAACAGCACCGCAATGTCCACGGAACCGGTCGCCGCAGGCGACGCCATGAGCGGCATGGTGATGCTTTCCATACCGGCTTTTTTCAACAGGAACTTGGCTTTTTCCGGGTCATAGACCGTTTGCGGCAAGTCGGTGTTGAAGTAGCGTGAACCCGGTGCAATCGGGTGATCATTGCCGACCACGGCGAACCCGCGAAACACGGCGGACTTGACCTGCTCGCGGTCCAGCAGCAGCTTCATGGCCTGGGTGAATTCCGGGCTTTTGCCTGGCAACTGGTCCTGGCGAATGATCAAGTCAGTGTAGTTGCCCGACGGCGCGTCGACGACCCGGTGCTTGGCGCTGGCAGCGATGCGCGTGGTGGAACGCGGGTTGACCTCGTTGATCATGTGCACATCGCCCGAGAGCAGTGCATTGACCCGCGACGGTTCATCGGCAATCGCAATGAACTCGATTTCGTCGAGGTACGGCAGGCCCGGTTTCCAGTAGTTCTTGTTGCGCACGGCAATCGAGCGCACGCCCGGTTTGAATTCGCCCACGGTAAACGGCCCGGTGCCGATGCCTTTGTTGAAGTCGGTCGTGCCCTCGGGAACGATCAGCAGGTGCGACACCGCCAGGATCGACGGCAGTTCGGCGTTGGGCGCGCTGAGGCGAATCTGCACTTCGTTCGGCCCGCTGGCCTTGACCTCGACGATTTGCTCCATCAACGGCATGACTTTCGAGCCGGTGAGCGGGTCTTTGTGCCGGTTGAGTGAGAACACCACGTCGGCGGCGCTCAGGGCCTTGCCATTGTGAAAGGTCACGCCCTTGCGCAACGTGATGGTCCAGAGGGTGGCATCGACGTTGTCGATACGCTCGGCCAGCTCCAGCTGCGGCACCAGGTGCTTATCAAAACGCGTCAGGCCGTTGTAGAACATGTAATGGCGCGCATAGTCGGTCGACAGCGCGCCCTTGGCCGGGTCCAGCGTATCGGCGGTGGAGCTGGACATGCCGGCCACACGGATCTTGCCGCCTGGCTTGCCTTTGCCTTCAGCGGCCGCCTCGTCGGCGAACAATTTGCCCGCGCTGCCGAACAGGCTGCCGGCACCGGCGGCGGCCACACCGGCAACGCCGAGCATTTGCAGGGCATTGCGGCGTGACATGCCACGGTTGAGACTTTCGAAGACCCGCAGGCTTTCCTGGCCGGAAATGAGCTCGGGTGTGTTTTTGTTGTCAGTCATATCAAGGCTACCTGTCGATAATCGGAAGAATCGAGTGCTCACGGATGTCCGGAGCGTCCTGGAAACGCAAACGACGGTGACGCAACAACGGCAACTCAGTGCAGATAGTCCTGGAACCGGTAATAGGCGCCCACGAACGGCAGGAACCAGGGTTTGCCGAAATGCCCGGGAATGGCCGGCCAATCGAGTTCACGCCACGGGTTGGCGGCGGCATTGCCCGCCATGACCTCGGCCATCACCTGGCCCATGTGCACCGACATCTGCACGCCGTGGCCGCTGTAGCCCATGGAATGGAATACCCCGTCGTGCTGGCCGGCGCGCGGCAGGCGGTCGGACGTCATGTCCACCAGGCCGCCCCAGCAGTAGTCGATTTTCACGTGCGCCAGCTGCGGGAACATGTTCAGCATCGCGGCCTGCAGCACCTTGCCGCTCTTGGCATCGGAGACGCTGTCGGACATCGCAAACCGCGCACGCCCACCAAACAGCAGGCGATTGTCCGGGGTCAGGCGAAAGTAGTTGCCGATCATGCGGCTGGTCACGTAGGCACGCTGCTGGGGCAGCAATTGGTCGATCAGCGCCTGGGGCAATACTTCGGTGGCGATGACAAAGCTGCCCAGCGGCACGATCCGCCGGCGATACCAACCCAGGTCGCCATGCTGGCAAGCACCGGTCGCCAGCAACACTTGACCGGCGTGCAGCGAGCCCTTGGCGGTATTGACGTGATAGCCGCCCGCCTGGGCCTTCCAGTCCTTGACCTGGGTGTGTTCGTAGATCATTGCGCCACGCCGCGCTGCGGCTTCTGCCAGCCCCACACCAAAACGCCCGACGTGCATCTGCACGCCGTTACGTTGCAGCAAACCGCCATGGAATTGCGACGAGCGCACCTCTGCGCGGGTTTGCTCGGCGCTGAGCAACTCGACGTCGGCATCGACCTCCTGCCGAATCAGCTCGCAGGTTCGAGCCAGGCCCTCGTAATGCAGGGGCTTGGCCGCCAGCTTGAGCTTGCCGTTGCGCACCAGGTCACAGGCAATCGCTTCCTGCTCCACCAACGAAACCACCGTGTGCACTGCGTTTTCATAGGCCTGGTAATAAGCGCGGGCCTTGTCGGCACCGAGGCTGGCGTACAGGCCGGCGTAGTCCTGGGCCACCCCGGTGTTGCACTGCCCACCGTTGCGCCCCGAGGCTTCGCCTATCACTCGCCCGGCGTCCAGCACCACCACGCTGGCGCCTTTAAGCGCCAGGGCGCGAGCCGCCGCAAGGCCGGTGAACCCACCGCCGACCACAGCCACGTCGACCTGCTTGGGCAAGTCGCCCAGCTGCGCACCGGTGAATGCCGGTGCAGTGTCGAGCCAATAGGATTCACTGCCCATGTCTTACTCCCAGGTGTGCTGTTACAGACCGACCAATGCTGGCAACCCACCGATGTCGGTGATCTGCTGGTAGCCGTAAAACGCGTTGGCCGGTACTTCGTGACCACGGGCAACGAACGCCTTGTGCTTGATCTTCATGTCGTGCGCCGACATCAGGTCATAACGGAAGCTGGAAGACACATGCAAGATGTCTTCCGGACCGCAACCGAGGTTGTCGAGCATGAATTCAAACGCCGCCAGACGCGGTTTGTAGGCTTGGGCCTGTTCGGCGGTGAAGACCTTGTGGAAAGGCGCGCCGAGCTTGTCGACGTTGGACATGATTTGACTGTCCATGGCATTGGAGAAGATCACCAGCGGGATCTTGTCGGCAATTTTTGACAGGCCCGCCGGTACATCGGCATGCGGGCCCCACGTCGGCACGGCGTCGTAATACAGCTGGCCTTCTTCGCGATAGTCGATACCCCAACGCTTGCATGTGCGGGCCAGGGCGGTCTTGAGGATTTCATCGTATGGGCGCCAGTCGCCCATGACCTGGTCGAGGCGGTAGGCGGAAAAGTCTTTGACGAACTGGTCCATGTGCTCGGGGGTGATGCGGTCTGCGAAGAGTTCGCGGGTCATGGTGCCCATGTGGAAGTTGGTCAGCGTGCCGTAGCAGTCGAACGTAATGAATTTGGGACGAAGAAAGCTCATTGAGTGCGGTCCTGAAGTCAGTTGAAGGTGACAAGCGTTCGCTGCCCTGGCGGCGCGTCGGCCTCGTTGCAGCACAGCTTCATTACACCACTGTGAAATCAGCATATGACGTCTAAAACGACCTGCACTCAATACAAACCACCGTTTTGGTGGCTGGCCTCAGCAGAGTTTGCGGTGCGCGCCAGGCTTGGGCAGAGCCTTTGTTTGTGCGCTTTTACGGGGCTTTTGCGGTGGGAAGGCTTAAGGATAAGGGTTGGCGGCGGCAGAACCTGTGGGGCGCAATACAGCAGCACGAGCACAACCTGCCCCGGCAAAAAAGCGCCTGGCATTTGCTACCGGCCCATCCCCGAAATTAAGCAGTAACTATGGCCGTCCACCCCTCTGCCCACCAAATCTACCGAATCACCCGCGCCCTATTGCCAGCCCTGAATGCAGGTGCGATACAGGCGTTCAAGTGACCTGCCCCCATCGCCCAAACCGCACTCCGGAGCCTCGCCATGTCCGCACTGCCACACCCCGCTTATGTCTACCGCCCGATGACCCGCGCCGACCTGCCGGCCGCCCATGCGCTGTCGGCGCAGCTTAAATGGCCGCACCGCCTGGAAGACTGGGCCATGCTGCAACGCGTCAGCGACGGTTTCGTGGTGCTGGACGGCGAGCGTCTGATCGGCAGCGCGTTCACCTGCCCCCAGGGCGACTACGCCACCATTGGCCTGGTGATCGTCAGCAATGATTACCAGGGCCAGGGAATCGGTCGCCGGCTAATGGAGCACGCGCTCGAAGCGTGCCAGTCGCGTACGCCACTTCTCAACGCGACCCTCGCCGGTGCGCCGCTATATGCCAGCCAAGGATTTGTCGAATTCGGACGGGTGCAACAGCATCAGGGGCAGGCGCAGGTACCGGCCTTGCCCGACCTTGGCGAAGGCGAAACTTGCCGAGCGTTGCGCGCCGATGATCACACCGCCCTGCTCGCGCTCGCCAAGGCCGCCAGCGGCCTGGACCGCCGCGAGGTCCTGCGCGACCTGCAGGTGGAGCATGCCGTGGGCATTGAGCGCGATGGCCAGTTACGCGGCTTCGCATTGCTGCGCCCGTTTGGGCGTGGGCGCTGCATCGGCCCGGTAGTCGCCGAGGACCTGAAACAGGCCAAACACCTGATTGGCGTGTTGCTGGCGCAGGTGCCGGATGCCTTTGTTCGCATCGACATTCCTGCCGATTGCGGCCTCAACGACTGGCTCGAACACAGTGGCCTGAAACACATCGACACGGTCGCGCAGATGGCCCTGGGCAAACCGCCTCGGGCCAGCGGCGGTGTTCACCCGTTTGCCCTGATCACCCAAGCAATCAGCTGACTGTTCATCCGGAGCCTTACCCATGCCCTCTCCCCGAATTCTGCTGTTGGCACGCGCCGACGGCAACCGCGTCGACACGCCGTTCAACCGTGGCGCCCTGAGCCCGCTGGACCCCTTTGCAGACACCCGCCAACTCGCCTGGCTCGGAACTGATGGCGTGTCCGCAGGCCTGGTAGGGTTCAGCGGCGAACTCACCGTCGACGATTTCCCGCACAGCGAAACGCTGGTGGTTCACGCCGGCAAAGTGGTGTTGCATACCGCCGAACAAAGCCTGGACCTGGGCGTGGGTGACAGCGCGGTAATTGGCCGTGGCACGCGCCTCACGGTGCAGGCAAGTGTGGGCAGCCAATGGGCCTTCTGCGCCGTCGACCAGCCCGCCGCCCCCGCACGGCCAGGCGTGACGCTGATGGTTGCGCACAGCTTATTGAACCCCTCCGCCGCGCCGGAACCTGCCATCCTGATCGGCCCGGCGCCGCAGTGCCGCGCCCTCAACCTGTTCGACGACGCCGTGACCGAGCTGCGAGTGGGCCTGTGGGACTCGACGCCCTACGCCCGCCACGGCCGCCCGCACAAGCTGCATGAATTAATGCATCTGCTGGAGGGCGCCGTGACGCTGCGGGACGCCGAGGGCACCGACGTGACCGTCTGCACCGGTGACACCGTTTTTGTGGCAAAAGGCGCACCGTGCGCCTGGACCAGCACGGTGTATGTGCGCAAGGTTTACGCCGTGCAGTGAACTGCAGAGGGGCGAAACCGCAGGTACACGGCCCTGGGTTCAGGTTTTCAAGCTGTCTTCCAGAAACGCCACCAACGCCTGCACGCGCGGGCTGCGAAGTTTGCGCGAAGGCACCAGCAGGTTGATCGGTGCGCTGTCGAAACTCCACGGCGCCAACACGCGTACCAGGCTGCCGTTGGCAATGGCGTCACTGACATCCCATTGCGAACGCAAGACCAACCCCAAACCTTGCTCGGCCCAGCGCCGGGCGACGCTGCCGTCGTTACTCAACAGGGCGGGCTCTATGCGCAGGGTCTTGCGCCCCTGCCCCTTTCGCAGGTGCCACAAGGTCACGTCCTCATCGTTTTCACGAATGCAAATGCAGCGGTGCGAGGCCAGTTCCTCGGGCGTCGACGGCACGCCGTGCTCCAGCAAATACGCAGGGCTGGCGCATAACCATCGCTCGTTGGGCGTGAGTTGCCGGGCGGTCCACAGGCTGTCATTCAGGTGACCGATGTGAATCACCGCATCGCTGTCATGGCGATCGGGCCAGGGTGTCTCGCGTAAATCCAACTGCAGGCACACCTGTGGGTGCAGCTTTGCAAAACGTGCCAGCAACGGCGCGATCCGCTGTCGGCCAAAACCAAACGGCGCCGCCAACCGCAAGGTTCCCACCAGCCTTTCGTCTTTTTGCGTGAAGGACTCCCCAAGCGCCTCCAACTGGTCCAACAAGACTGCGCTTTCTCGCGAGAACCGTTCGCCTTCTGCGGTGAGGCTCAGGCGCCGCGCGTCGCGATTGGCCAGCGTGAGCCCCAATTGCCCTTCGAGCTTGCGCAGGCGCATGGAAAGCGCGGGCGGCGACACGTTCAGGGCTCTGGCGGCAGCACTGAGTGATTCAGAGCGGGCAAGCGTGACGGCGAGGCGCAAGTCTTCGATGGAGATCATTCAATTTTACTTAATGATTGATGAGCTTCAATTGAACCACACCTTAAGGATTGCTGAGTAGAGTGCAGCCCGTACCCAGCCACTCGAGTGCCATCATGTCCACGCCGATTGCCCCTCTCGATACGCCCGTAGCGTTAGTCGATGTGCCGCGAATGCAGCGCAATATCCAGCGCATGCAGCAGCGCATGGACACCCTCGGCGTGCGCTTGCGCCCGCACATCAAAACCAGCAAGTGCCTGCCGGTGATCAGCGCACAGATGGCCGCAGGCGCCAGCGGCGTGACGGTTTCCACCCTCAAGGAAGCTCAGCATTGCTTCACGCACGGTATCCGCGATGTGTTTTACGCCGTAGCGATGGCGCCGGCCAAGCTGCCTCAAGCCCTGGCGCTCATGCGTGAGGGCTGCCACCTCAGCGTGCTCACCGACAGCGTGGTCGGCGCCGAAGCGATCGTTGCCTTCGCCCGGCTTCACGACGCGTGCTTTGAGGTGTGGATCGAAATTGACTGCGACGGCCATCGCTCAGGCCTGGCTACTGAAGACGGCGCCCTCATAGAGGTTGCGCGCATCCTCAGCGACGGCGGTATGCGACTGCGTGGCGTGATGACCCACGCGGGGTCCAGTTATGACCTGGATACGCTGCAAGCCCTGCAAGCACTGGCTGAACAGGAACGCGCGCTGTGCGTGCGCGCCGCGCAGCGTATTCGCGAGGCCGGGTTGGCGTGCCCAGACGTCAGCATCGGCTCCACACCCACTGCGCTCTCGGTGCTGAACCTTGAGGGTGTGACGGAGGTGCGCGCAGGCGTCTATGTGTTCTTCGACCTGGTGATGCACAACATCGGCGTGTGCCAGGCAGATGAATTGGCGCTGAGCGTGCTGACCACCGTCATCGGCCATCAACCGGATAAAGGCTGGATCATCACCGACGCCGGCTGGATGGCCATGAGTCGCGACCGCGGCACGCAGCGTCAACGCCAGGACTTCGGCTACGGCCAAGTGTGCAACGAAGCCGGCGACTGGATTGACGGCGCACGGGTCACTGGCGCCAACCAGGAACATGGCATCATCACCCTGGGCGCCGCCGACACGGCCGACGTTGTCGCGCGCTTCCCGATTGGCAGCCGTTTGCGCATCCTGCCCAATCACGCCTGCGCCACCGGCGCGCAATTCCCGGACTACCACGCCCTGGATGCCGAAGGCTTGGTGCACACCTGGAGCCGCCTGCATGGCTGGTAATTCAGCGGAGTCGTTATGAATATCCAAAAAAGTGATGTGTTGGTGATCGGGGGCGGCGTCATGGGCGCCTCTTCAGCGTTTTTTCTGCGTCGGCGCGGCTGCTCGGTCACGCTGCTGGAGCGCGACCAGATTGGTCAGTACGCCAGCGGCGTGAACTTTGGCAACGTGCGACGCCAGGGCCGCTACCTGGGGCAACTGGAGCTGGCCAACCGCTCCTGGGCGTTGTGGAAACGCCTGCCGGAGCTGATTGACGATGACCTTGAATTCATCGCCAGCGGGCACATGCGCGTGTGTTATCGCGAGGATGAAATTGCTGAACTGGAAGCCTACGCCGCCGCACCGGAGGCCGCGCAGCTGGATTTGAAGATTTATCGGGGCGCCGAACTGCACCGACGTTTTGGCTTTCTGGGCCCGGACGTCAAGGGCGGCTCCTATGCGCCCCACGATGGTCACGCCAACCCCCGGCTGGCGGCGCCGGCGTTTGCGCGTGCGGCGCGTCGGCTCGGTGCGCGCATCGAAGAGCGCACTGAAGTTGCCGATGTGCAAAAGGTCAACGACGCGTTTCACGTCACCACCACCGACGGCCAGCACTTCGTCGCCGACCAACTGCTGATCACCGCCGGTGCCTGGGCGGCAAAGCTTGCCGAGCGTTTCGGCGAGGCGGTGCCGCTGGAACCCAACGGCCCGCAGATGTCGGTGACTGAGCCGGTGCCGTATGCCTTGCCAACCGTGATCGGGGTATTTACCAAGATCAAGGAAGAGGTGATCTATTTTCGGCAGATCCCGCGCGGCAATATCATCATCGGCGGCGGTAACCGCTGCACACCGGACATGCTCAACCGACGGGCGTATTTCAAGCCGCAAAGCCTGCTCAACCAGATGCGGCAAATGAAGCGGCTGCTACCTGGCGCCGAGAAGCTGAACATCATCCGCGTGTGGAGCGGCATCGAGAGCTATACGCCGGACTCCTTGCCGGTGATGGGCCCGAGCGGCGCCGTGGACGGGCTGTTTTATGCCTTTGGCTTTTGCGGCCACGGCTTCCAGCTGGGGCCTGGCGTCGGCGATGTGATGGCCGAACTGATCAGCACCGGCAGCACCAGCACCTTGATCAGCCCGTTCGATATCCGCCGCTTTACCCAACCATCGGTTGCCCAGCCTGTGGCGACCAGTGCCCTCTCGACAGGAAAACTCATATGAGCCTCGCTACGGTTTATCGCCCCGCCACCGCGTCCGACATGCCGGCGGCGCATGCGCTGTCGGTGCACCTGAAGTGGCCCCACCGAGAAGAGGATTGGGCCATGGTGCAGCGCACCTCCGAAGGCTTCGTTGCCGAACAGGACGGCAAGTTGGTGGGCGTGGCGTTTGCCTGTCACCAGGGCGCCTATTCCTCCATCGGCCTGGTGATCGTGAGCGATCAGCATCAGGGCAAAGGCATCGGGCGCCGCCTGATGACCCTGTGCCTGGAGGCCGCCGCGCCCCGCACGCCGATCCTCAACGCCACTGAGGCCGGCGCGCCGCTGTATGCCAGCATGGGCTTCGTGGATTTCGCGCGAATCCAGCAACACCAGGGCGTGCCGCAGACACCCGCGCCCATGCCTCTGGTCAGGCACGCGCAGTGCCGGGTGTTAAGCCAGGCCGATTACCCAGCGCTGATCGAGCTGGCCAACGCGGGCAGTGGCCTGGACCGCAGCGCCGTCCTCAAGGACCTGCTGCCGACGGCCGAGCACGTGGTGGGTTTCGAGGTAAACGGGCAACTGACCGGGTGCGCCCTGCTCCGCCGATTTGGGCGCGGCCATATCGTCGGCCCGGTGGTTGCGCAGAATCTGCAGCAGGCTCAGCAGTTGATTACCCACGCGCTGCGCATGATCCCTGGCGCCTTTGTGCGTTTCGACATCCTCGCCGATTGCGGCTTGGCCGAGTGGCTGGAAAGCCTGGGCCTGCCCTGTGTTGATCGAGCGCCCAGAATGGTGTTGGGTGTGCCCCCGCAATCACGCGAGGGAGTCCAGCAGTTTGCGCTGGTGACCCAAGCCATCGGCTGAAGCCAGGCAAGATGCGCGGCCAACCTGGCGGATTCAGCAGATTATTCCTTGCAGGCGGCAACAACGGCATCTTTGGACTGGGCCGTTTTGCTAGCGTAACCACACGCCAGGGCCGTGCCCGTCGCAGCGCCTATTACCGCTCCAGGGAGCTCGTTGGATGACCACACACTCTTCGAATAGCTACAGCGTTGATCCGCACACCTCGCGCCTGTTTTACATCAATGGGCGCTGGTGCGCGCCTGCCGTCCCGGCGAGCCTGCCGGTGGTCAATCCGGCCACTGAAGCAGTGGTTGCCGAGGTTGCACGCGGGTCTGCCGAGGATGTTGATCGTGCGGTTGCCGCTGCGCGTGCCGCATTGCCGGGTTGGTCAGCGTCGTCCCCGGCGTCACGTGCGCAGGTGCTCGGCAAAATCCACGAGCTGATCCTTGAGCGAAAGGAAACGCTTGCCCAAGCCCTCTCGCTGGAAATGGGCGCCGCGATAAGTTTCGCGCGGTCGATGCAAGTATCGCTGGCGGCCGAACACGTGCGGGTCGCCCGTGACGTGCTGTCCAGCTATCGCTTCCAGACGGTTGAAAACGGCACCGCGATTGAACGAGAAGCCATCGGCGTGTGCGGCCTCATCACCCCGTGGAACTGGCCGCTGTATCAGATCACCGCCAAGGTCGCTCCGGCGCTGGCCGCCGGCTGCACTGTGGTGTTGAAACCCAGCGAACTGTCGCCGCTGAGCGCGCTGCTGTTTGCGCAACTGGTGCACGACGCCGGCCTGCCGCCCGGCGTCTTCAACCTGGTGAACGGAAGCGGGCATGAGGTGGGCGCCGCCATGGCGGCGCACCCTGATATCGATATGATTTCAATCACCGGTTCAAACCGCGCAGGCGCTCTGGTAGCGCAGGCCGCTGCCCCCACCGTGAAACGCGTGACCCAGGAGCTGGGCGGCAAGTCGCCGAACATTCTGCTGCCGGACGCCGACTTTGCCAAAGCGGTGCCGATGGGCGTGATGTCGGCGTTTCGCAACGTGGGGCAATCGTGCAGCGCGCCGACCAGGATGATTGTGCCAAGGAGCCGCTTGGCGGAAGTCGAATCACTGGCTGCCGCCACCGCGAATGCAATCATCGTCGGCGACCCGCAATCGGAAGCGACGCAACTGGGCCCGATTGCCAACGAGGCTCAATTCAATCGCGTTCAGGCCATGATCGAAGCAGGCATCGCCGAGGGCGCAAAACTGCTGTGCGGCGGGCCAGGACGCGTGGCCGGCTTTGAAAAGGGCTTCTACACCCAACCCACGGTGTTCTCCGACGTGAGCTGCGCCATGCGCATTGCCCAGGAGGAAATATTCGGCCCGGTGTTATGCATCATCGCGTACGAGACGGTCGATGAGGCCGTCGCTATTGCCAACGATACGGTCTATGGGCTCGGTGCGCATGTTCAAGCGCAGGACCTGAACCTGGCGCGTGCCGTTGCCTCGCGCATTCGTGCCGGGCAAGTGCTGCTGAACTATCCCGCCTGGAACCCGATGGCGCCTTTCGGCGGCTATAAGCGTTCGGGCAACGGTCGTGAGTACGGTGTACAGGGTTTTGAAGAGTACCTTGAAACCAAAGCGATCATTGGCTTCGGCGAGTAGCCAGCCGGCTCCGGCACCTGTATCGAGCTTACTTGGTACTCCACACCGCGGGCACGGGTGCCTCTTCTCTGTGACGTCTCCACTTGGGGTGGGCGGAGGTGGAACTGAGCGGGATAGCGACGTTAAACGAGGTACCCGCCTCCGGATCGGAGGAGACGTTGATATAGCCCTCGTGCGCGTTAACGATCTGATCCACGATAAACAGCCCGAGGCCCAGGCTCGCGTAGGGGCCGTTGTCCTCTGAGGACTGCGGCGAATAACGGCCCATGGGGTTGAAGATAAAGGGCAGCACGTCTTCGGGAATCGCTTTACCCATGTTGTGCACGCTGAACGAAAGGCTGTGGTCACAGGCTTCAAGCGTCACCTTCACCGGTGAGCGACCGGCGCCATGCTGGACGGCATTACTGATCAAATTCGAAAACACTTGCTCCAGGCGTGCCTCATCAAACTCGCCGACCGCACGCTCTGCTCGGTCGGCCACGATATTGGCCTCAGGGTAAACGGCGCGGGACTCGTCAACAATTCGATCAAACACGGGCGCCATGTCAATTAACGTGCGATTGACAGGAATGCCACGGCCAAGCTGCGAGCGGGTGAAGTCCAGCAGGTCGCCCACGATACGTGACGCGCGCTTGACGCTTGCGTAGATGCGGGAGGCAATTTTGGTTGTCCTGACGTTTAAGTCATCCGTGCGCAAGAGCACGTCGGCTCCCATGAGAATCGCACTTAAGGGCGTGCGAAGGTCGTGACCCAGAATCCCCAGGAACACATCACGCGACGACTGCACGGCGCTCGCATAGCTGCTGATGGACTCGGCGAGCGCCTGATCGATCGCTTCGTTGAAGCGGATCATATCCTCCACTTCAAACGTTTCACCGTCCTTGACGCGGCTCATCCAGTGCTTGACCACGCTGGCGCGCAACGCTCTGAACTCAGAGGTGACTTGCTCAACGCTGAAACCGGCCATCAAGCGGGTGATAGCGTGAGTTTGAGCGGCCGTATCGTCTTCCGTGGGGGCCAGCCCCTTGGATTTTTCGAGCTGTTGATGCCCGGACTGGTAGGTTTGCAGGTCATCGGCGATGGCTCTGATCATCAGCTCGGCATGGTCACGAAGCCCGGCGGAGTCCAGGGGCGCGCTGTCGGTACGGATCGTCCGAGCAAAATTTTCCCATTCTTGAAGAATGGGCTCGATATTGCTGAGCAGGAAAGCTGAAAGGCGCATGGCAAATTGTCCTTGGTTGGAGGGCGCGCATGCACATGCGCGCCCTCCAGGAGAGATCAGTGTGCCGGGCATCAGTCCACGCCACATAACAGACTCCATCAGTGGTCTGATCCCCTGCTGATCAGGTTCGTTCAACCTCTGGCTGTTTCCCTCAGTTGGCGCTCGTCGCAGAACACCGCTGGTCGCTTACGAATTAATGAACGGGGTGGCCTCGGTGGTTTCACACAACTAAGCGCTCACACTCAAATTAAAGGGAAAGCTGTAATGACTAAGCAAAAAGAACCGGGATCAAATTCATTAATGAACACTCAACCGGTTGCCCCACCGACACAGGAAGAACTGTTACAGGCGGGCCTGACGGATGATCAACGGGTCAGTCGAGAAGACGACAGTGATTCAAGTGGACGTCCTCAAACATCTTTTATATTTGACCTTGATGGCACATTGACTGACAGCGTCTATCAAAATGTCGCGGCCTGGAAACAGGCACTCGACGCCGAAAACATTCCGCTCGCCATGTGGCGCATCCACAGGAAAATCGGCATGAGCGGAGGCTTGATGTTAAAGACCCTGTCGCGCGAAACCGGGGTGGAAATCAGCGACGAACAAGGCACAAGACTCAGTAAAAAACATGCTGAAGCCTACGCATCGCTCAAAGGCCAGATAACCGCGCTACCCGGTGCGGTCGAACTTTTACAAACGCTGACGCAGGCGAAGATGAAGTGGTGCATTGCCACAAGCGGTGGGTCGTCTACTGCGCAAATCAACCTGAAGGCTTTGGGCCTGGATATTAACCAAATCAATATCGTCACTCGCGATGACGTCAAGTACGGCAAACCCGACCCGGACCTGTTTCTTGCCGCCGCGCGAAAACTCGAAGTGCCCATCGAGGAATGCGTCGTCGTCGGCGATGCCGTGTGGGACATGCTGGCCGCTCGGCGCTGCAAGGCGACAGGTGTGGGCTTGCTGTCGGGTGGCTACGACATCAGCGAGCTTGAGCGATCCGGCGCGCTGAGGGTGTATGAAGATCCACTGGGATTACTGCAGCACCTGGAAGAAATTGCCACGCGTCCCTAGCTGTTCATTGGTCCTCCTCTGGGTGCCTTAAGGCGTAAAGGTTTCAACCTCACACACTCAATAAAAGCGCTAGAAACCTGTACAAAATCCATTATTTGTACAAGTATTCACCACTGCTTATGTCACGCATCAGTTCAGGGGTTCTGCGGCGAAATCGCGGGCTCCTGCGTGGCTCACTCACTGGATAACGCGCCATGAAATCGACTCGCCGGCTATGCCTCGTTCTGGGCGACCAACTGTCTTTTGACCTGGCCTCGCTGCAGGGCCTGGATAAAGAACGCGATACGGTGTTGCTGGTCGAGGTGATGGAAGAAGCCAGCCATGTCCCCCATCACCCGCAAAAAATCACGCTGATCTTCAGTGCCATGCGCCACTTCGCCGAGGCGTTGCGCGAGCGCGGAATCCAGGTTCACTACGTGGCACTCGATGACCCGCACAACAGTGGCTCAGTGCCGGGTGAACTGCTGCGCTGGCAAGCGCGCCTGCAGCCCACCGAGTTCCACCTGACCGAATGCGGCGACTGGCGTCTGGAGCAGTCGATACGCGACTGTGGCTTGCCGATTCAATGGCACAGCGATGCGCGTTTTCTGTGTTCACGTGACGAATTCACCCGCTGGGCGGCGGGCAAGAAGCAGCTGCGCATGGAGTTTTTTTACCGCGAAATGCGGCGCAAGAGTGGGCTATTGCTCAATGGCGACGCCAGCCCGGTGGGCGGCGCGTGGAACTTCGATGCCGAAAACCGCAAAGCCTTGCCCAAAGGGATAAAGCCGCCATCACCGGCGCGTTTTACGCCAGATGCAATCACCCGTGATGTGCTCGCGCTGGTCGCCAGGCACTTCAGCGGGCATTACGGCACCGTTGATACGTTTGACTACCCGGTTACTCACGCTGACGCTCAAGCATTGTGGAATTACTTTCTCGATTGGGGCCTGGCTGCCTTCGGCGACTATCAAGACGCCATGGCCAGCGACGAACCCTTTTTGTTTCATGCAAGGATAAGCGCTGCATTGAATATCGGCTTGCTGGATCTTCGCCAGCTGTGCAGCGATGTGGAGGCCGCCTATTGGTCTGGCAGCATTGCCCTGAATGCCGCCGAAGGCTTTATTCGCCAATTGATCGGTTGGCGCGAATACGTGCGGGGCGTCTATTGGCTGAAGATGCCGGACTACGCCCATGGCAACGCGTTCGGCAATACCCGGTCGCTTCCGGAGTTTTACTGGACAGGCGACACACAGATGAACTGCATGCGCCAGGCCATCAACCAAAGCCTTGAACACGCCTACGCTCACCATATCCAACGGCTGATGGTGACCGGCAATTTCGCCCTGCTCGCCGGCATTGCGCCGAGTCAGATCTGTGAGTGGTACCTGGCGATTTACATGGACGCCTTCGACTGGGTGGAACTGCCCAATACACTGGGCATGGTCATGCACGCCGATGGCGGGTATCTGGGCTCCAAGCCTTACTGTGCCAGCGGCCAGTACATCAAGCGCATGTCTGACTATTGCCGTGGCTGCGCGTACAAGGTGACTGAAAGCACTACCGAGGACGCCTGCCCGTTCAATTCGCTGTACTGGCACTTCCTGATGCGTCACGGCGACTGCCTGCGTGGCAATCACCGCATGGCCATGCTTTATAAAAACCTCGACCGCATGGATGAATCCAAACAGCAGGCGCTTTGGCAGCGTGGTCAGCGGTTACTGACACAGCTGGATGAAGGTGAGTCATTTTGAAAAAAAGTGAGCTCCCGGTCAAAACCTGCGTCACTTGCGGCCTCCCCTTCACGTGGCGCAAGAAATGGGCGCGCTGCTGGGAAGAGGTGCGCTATTGCTCTGAGCGTTGCCGAAGGACGCGGTGATCGCTGAGGCTCGGCGCGCGTCCCTGGTTTTTTTCAAACGCGGGGCTATCGTCAGTGGGAATAAATCGGTGTGCCAATCGTCTGCACTGTGTACCGACAAGAGAACCTGACCATGCCTCTACACACACCTCGCACCCTGCTCAGCGGTATCGCCGCGCTCGCCCTGACGACCGTGACGTTTGCTGCAATGGCCCACGAAGGCCATGAACACGGTGCTACCGCCAGCCAGAGCGGCAACGAAACGCCCTTTCTAAACGAAAACAGCGCCGCCATGGACAAGATGATGGCCGGGATGGACGCCAAGCCGACCGGGGACATCGACCGTGACTTCGTCGCCATGATGAGCCCGCACCATCAGGGTGCTATCGACATGGCGATCACCTACCTCAAATACGGCCACAACGAGCAACTCAAGCGCCTGGCTCAGGAAATTATCGTTGAACAGCAGCAGGAGATCGCCGCCATGCAGTTGGCCATCGACGGCCCGCTGCCGCCCTCCGCCGCTGCGCCGACCCAACCTCCAGCCGCTTCCCAACCCTGAACCGCGCGGGCCGGCATTCCAACAAGAAGGATGTATTCATGAAGAAAACAACATTCCCGCTGGCATTACTGACCCTGGCATTACTGTCGGCAAGCGGAGCGAGCATTGCAGGGCAGATTCCCGGCAAGGCGTCAGCCAACGATATTCCCATCACCCACCAGGACCGGTTGTACGCCGCCGAGCAGTATTCCAACACGGTGTCTGTGGTAGACCCGGTCGATAATAAATTGCTCGGCGTGATCAGCCTTGGCGATCCGCAACCGGGCAACCTGAGCCCGCTGTACCGCGGCGAAGTGCTGGTACACGGCATGGGCTTCTCGCCGGATCACAAAACCCTGGCGGTAGTCTCCATCGGGACTAACTCCGTGTCGTTCATCGACACCGAAACCAACACCGTCAAACACAAGACCTATGTCGGTCGCGCCCCTCACGAGGCGTTTTTCACCCCCAATGGCAAGGAAGTGTGGGTCACCGTGCGGGGCGAGGATTACGTGTCGGTGATCGACGCGAAGACCTACCAGGAGAAAACCCGCATCAAGACCCAGTCGGGCCCGGGCATGCAGATATTCTCCCCGGACGGCAAATACGGTTACGTCTGCTCGTCATTCAACCCACTGACCGAAGTGTTCACCGTGGCTGACCACAAGAAAGTCGGCGAAGTGATACAGGCCAGCCCGTTCTGCCCCAATATCGCCGCGTCGCCGGATGGCAAGCAGGTGTGGTTCACCTTGAAAGACATTGGCAAGGCCCAGGTGTTTGAGGCCACACCACCGTTCAAACTGCTGAAGACCCTCGACATCGGCCCGATTGCCAACCACGTCAACCTGGTCAATAACGCCAACGGTTCGTTTGCCTACATCACCGTCGGCGGGTTGAACGAGGTGCAGGTGTATCGCACCGATAATTTTGAAAAGATCGCCACGATCAAGGTCGGTCGTTTGCCCCATGGCATCTGGCCGTCCGGCGATGGCACGCGCATCTATGTGGGCCTGGAAAACGATGACGCCTTTGCAGTGATTGATACCCTGACCAACACGCTAGTGGGCAACAACATTGCCATTGGCCAGGCGCCCCAAGCCATTGCCTACGTGCCCAATGCCGTGACCAAAGGCCCAGGCACTGACAACCTCAAACCGTTGGGGCTGGCCAGCCAGGCCGAACACCTGAGCCTGCAGGTTGTCGGCAAGACCGCCGGGCAGCCCGCCACCAGCGTGACGTTGTTCAGTCAGGGCTTGACCCAGGTGCTGCAAGCCGGGGTCAGCGGTCTTGAGCCAAAACAGCCCTACACCCTGGCCTTGGCGGAAAAACCTGATGGCTCCGGCAAACTCGAACCGCTGCTGGCCTTTATGACCAATCCGGCGGGCGCGGCGGTGGTCTCCACGGTGGGTCCAATCCGCCAGATCGTTAAGGCAGATGTGCCGGAACAGCGGCGCTACCTGGTGATCGTGGAGGGTAAGCCCGATCAACTCGGCGCGATCAAGCAAGTACAAAGCCAGTAAGGATGTGAAACAGCGCAACACCACGGGGGCCAATAGCGATATTGGCCCTCGTTCTTTGTAGTTATCGGGTTGCGAAGCGCAGCGCCAGGCTGCTCAGTCAGGCTAAAAGACTTCAACCCCGCCGATCCGGCCAGCCATGTGTTGATCCCCCGCCACACCTCCCCCTCAAAAGCACCTATCTCGACACAAAACATAGTGATCACTATAGAATTAGATTAATATGTAGCGATCACTATTTAAATAGGGTTCAGCGAGCATCAACCCTGCGCTTCATCACCCCCTTTCAACACTGGAGAGACACCATGAGCAACCCAACGTACGTGCAGGATTACAACGCAATTGTCGCCGTATTGAACCTCTATAACGAAGGCGGCAAACACGCGGACGCCAGCCTCATGAAACCCGCCTTCAATGAGCAAGCCACCCTATTCGGTGTCGGTGCCGACGGCCAGTTGACCGGTGGGCCGATCCAGCAACTGTTCGACACTATCGACAGCGCCTTCCGTCCTTCGCCGCAAGCCAAAGGCGCCATCGTCAACGTTGATATCGTAGGCACGGCTGCCAGTGCTCGCATCGATACCAACGACATCTCGGGCTTCTGCTTTACCGACTTTTTCAACCTGTTGAAAGTGAATGGCCAATGGACGGTGGTGAGCAAGATTTACCACACACACGTATCGCCTTGAGCCATCGTTTTTATTGAGCGTCATTCCAACGAGCAGGAGTTTGATCATGAGCAAAAACATCAAGGCGGTACCGACCCAGGATTACAACGCCGTTATCGCCGTGGCCCAGCAGTACGCTGACGGCCTGCGTGATGGCAGCCCGGATATTCTGGAACAGGCCTTTCACAAAGAGGCCGTGATGTACGGTTTCACCAACGGCGAACTGCTGGGCGGGCCGATCAGCAATCTGTTCGACTTCGTCCGCACAAACGGCAAGGCGCCGGACATCAGCACACGACTGGACGTGCTGGCGATCACCCCGACCACGGCCGTGGTTCGCGTGGACATGGAGAAAGACGCGATTGGCGCCGACTACAACGATTACCTGACGCTGATCAAAATCGACGGCACCTGGAAGGTCATCGCCAAGGTTTATCACCAGTTCGAAGGCTGATCAGCGCAGCCTGAAAGGCATGATGTGTTTAAAAGGTAATAAATCATGGCAATAGTTACATACACCGCCGTTTTAGACGGCGGCGCCGAGCGCGTTTGGGGAGTTCTCAAACGCTTCGCAGACATCAGCCAATGGCACCCGGCAATCACCCAAAGCGTGATCGAAGACGGTCAGCCTGACGGCCTGGTTGGGTGCATCAGGCGGCTGACGCTGCAGGACGGCGCGATCCTGCGTGAGCAGTTGCTGTCGGTGGACGCGGTCAACCTGCAATTCTCTTACCGTTTCGTTGAAGCGCCGCTGCCCGTGGACAACTACGTGTTGACCGTGCGACTGATCCCGCTGACCGGCGAAGACAAAACCGTGATTATGTGGTCGGCAACCTTCGACACCCGCGCGCCTGATCCCGAGGGGCAATTGACCTCGACCATCGAGTCGCTGATTGTCGGCGGGCATGACAGCCTCCAGCTCCACCTGAACCAAACCGCCTCGGCGTGATGTGCCCTGCCCCGCCCCAGCAATGGGTGCGGGGTTTATTTTTTTAAGTTTCGATGAGAGAACGCCCGGGTACACGGCTTAGCGCCAGTGCCCGGGCTTAGGGTTGCTTACCAATCCTGACGGGTTGGCGAAATGATCAGGTCGTTGACGGTGACGTTTTCAGGCTGATTCAACGCATACACCACGGCGCGGCCGATATCGTCCGGCGAGATCGCGATTTTGTTCAGTTCCTGAGCCGCTTTACGGCCGGCGGGGTCGGTGACTTTGTCGGCCCAACCGGTGTTGATCACACCCGGGCTGACCGTATTGACGCGGATACCGTGTTGCACGCCCAGCTCCTTGCGCATCGACTCGGTCATGGCTTGCACGAAGAACTTGGTTGAGCTGTAAATACCCGCCGCAGGCCCGACCTGGTGCCCGGCCACCGAATCCATGTTGAGGATCTGGCCCGATTTCTGTTTGAGCATGAACGGCAGCACCGCGGCGATGCCATGCAGGTAGCCTTTGATGTTCACGTTGATCATCTTTTCCCAGTCATCCGTGGCCAGGTCGACCCAGTTGGAAAACAGCATCAGGCCTGCATTGTTGATGAGGATATCCACCGAACCAAACGAGTCGTGGGCGAATTGCGCGAGGGCTTTCATATCATCCGGGTTGGTCACGTCACTGACGCGACCGACCGCCTGACCACCCTTGGTTTTCAGTTCGCTGACGATGGCATCCAGCCCTTCCTGGTCAAGGGCTGCGGCGACAACTCGAACGCCTTTTTCAGCCAACGCGCGAGCAGATGCGGCACCCAGCCCGGACGATGCACCAGTGATGATCGCGGTTTTATTCTGCAGATAGTTCATGAGCGTTCCTTTAGAGAGGGGCTGCCCGACTCCACGGGCAGTCGATGGGGTTATCGCGGATGCAAAAGGGGATCAGTAGTTGCCGACAGGCCAGTCGGTGTAGCCCTTGGCGCCGCCGCCGTAATACGACTCGCGGGGTGCAATCGTCAGCTCGGCGCCTCGACGCAGGCGCTCTACCAGATCCGGGTTGGAGATGAACAGGCGACCAAACGCAACGGCGTCGATCTTGCCTTGGGCACGGCGCTGGATGGCCATGTCCAGGTCGTAGTTGTTGTTACCGATGAAGGGGCCTTTGAACTGTGCGCTCAGCGCGTCCATGTCGACGCCTTCGGGCACTTCGCGCGACGTCGCGGTAGCGCCCTCGACGAAGTGCAGGTATGCCAGATCGAACGCGTTCAACTGCTGGATCAGGTAACCGTACATCGCCATGACATTGCTGTCGGGCGGCGTGTTGCCGGCGTCCGGTGTTACCGGCGACAGACGAATGCCAACCCGCTCGTTGCCCCAGATGTTGACGATTGCTTCGGTCACTTCCAGGGTCAGGCGCGCACGGTTCTCGATGGAGCCGCCGTAACTGTCGGTGCGATGGTTGGTCGAGTCACGCAGGAACTGGTCCAGCAGATAGCTGTTGGCCGAGTGAACCTCTACGCCGTCGAAACCGGCGCGCTTTGCGTTCTCGGCGGCACGTTTGTACTGCTCGATAATCCCCGGAATTTCATCGGTTTCAAGCGCACGCGGCATCGACACGGGTACGAAGCCATTGACGGTATAGGTATCACCCTCGGCCTTGATGGCAGAAGGCGCGACAGGTGCAGCACCCTCCGGTTGCAGCTCCACGCTGGAGAACCGTCCCACATGCCACAGCTGGCTGACGATCTTGCCGCCGGCGGCATGCACCGCATCGGTGACCTTCTTCCAGCCGGCAACCTGCTCTTCGCTCCAGATGCCGGGTGTGGCCGCGTAACCGCGACCCTGCGGGGAAATATTGGTGGCTTCGGCAACGATCAAACCGGCTGTAGCGCGCTGGGCGTAATACTCGGCGTGCATCTCGTTGGGGATGCCATCTTCGGCGTAGCGGCTACGGGTTACAGGCGCCATCAAAATACGGTTGGCCAGTTTCATCGCGCCCAGGTTAATGGGGGTGAACAAGTCGGTACGAGTCGCGTTATCTGTCATGGTAGACCTCATTTAAATAGACCGGTCATCTAGTAAGTGAATAAAAAATAGCGACGACAAAAGTCGTTTAGCCAGGGTGAGGGAGTTTTCGAATGCATCGTCGCGTTTGCCGATCTTCATCATCAAAGACGCGCCGAGCCACACGTGGTAGAGAGATTGCGCCAGGATCGCGCATGGGCATCGTGGAGGTAATTGATCCATCCATCGACATGCTGGCGATGTCCAGAATGTGTTGGCGAGTTTCGCAATGACGCTTGTTAATAACGCGACCACTCTAATAAAAACTAGACCGGTCGTCTATTTTTTTCTGAACTTATCTGGCTTTCCACGACCAACGGCGCACTCCGAATCCACGCACGACTCACGTCGCGCAACTGGAAAGTTGGTTTTGTGTATCATCGGCAGAACTCTGTTCCAGGCATGCTCGTCTGGCGATACGCTCTAAGGTAATGCACTCAATGACTGACCCTACCCCGCTCGCTACTCCACGCGCCAAAGGACGCCCGCGCGCGTTCGACCGCGACCAGGCCTTGCTTCAAGCCCTGGCAGTGTTTTGGAAGCGTGGCTACGAGCCAGCGTCTGTGGCGGAGTTGTGTTCAGCAATGGCGATCAGCCCTCCCAGCCTTTACGCAGCGTTCGGCAACAAAGCCAAATTGTTCCTGGAAGCGGTTGCCTACTATGAAGAGACGTTTTGGGATGCCACGTGGGAACGCATGGACAGCGAGACGGACATCGTGCGCGCCATCAGCGACTTCTTCCACACGTCCGCGTCAATCCTCACAGAGCCCGACGCCCCTTGTGGCTGCATGGTCGTACTCGCCGCAGTCAATGTCTCGGACGATGCAGGAGAAGTCACCGCCACCCTCAAGGCCTTGCGCCAAGAGGGCCGCGACTACCTGCAGCAACGCCTGGACCGCGCGGTTGCCGATGGGCAACTGCGCCGCGACACCAATACTCGTCTGCTCGCCGCGGCCTTGAACACGTTGCTGGAAGGCATGTCATTGCAGGCGCATGACGCTGCCAGCCGTGAAGATCTGCAGGGCATTGGCGCCACCGCTGTCGCCATGCTTGCCCCGGCGCTCACTGAGCCAAAGTAGGCGCGGGCGACATCGCGCACTGACTCAATCCACATCTGAAATCCTGAAGCTCTGGGCCATACACAAGCCAGTGGGCAACTCCCGCCTGCGCGCAAAAATGCGCAAAAAGACGCCTGAAGCATGCGCTTTGGATGCTTGACAATTTCTGTAGTGATCAATATAGAATGTGGCGCAGCACGCAGTTGTTATTCACAACGGCGGGTTCGCTTGAGCGAGCCACTGTTAAAACATCGCCTGATCGGGAGGATCTATGCACTCAGTTTTTATCGTCGGTGGCTCGGGCAAAATCGCCCGCAGCCTCGCCCGACAACTGGCGGAACGGGGTCATCAGCCACGCTCGCTGTACCGCCATGCAGAACAAGCCGAAGGGCTCAAAGCACTGGGCGCCACTCCCGTTGCCGGTAACTTGCTTGAGCTCGATGAACAGGCCCTCGCCACACTTTTGGCAGGCAGTGACACCGTCGTGTTCGCGGCGGGCGCCGGTGGAAAAGGCGGCGCGCAGATGACGGATGCCATCGACGGTCGCGGCCTGGAGCTGTCTGTAGCTGCGGCTCGTTTGGCGGGTATTCGACGCTTCATTCTGGTTTCGGCGTTTCCAGAAGCATCCCGTGGCAAAGCGGTTTCCGAGACCTTCGAAAACTACATGGCCGTGAAGAAGCGCGCGGACGTACACCTCGCTGCGAGCGATCTTGACTGGGTCATTCTGCGCCCCGGTACGTTGCTGGACGCGCCCGGTACCGGCAAGGTCCACGCCGGCCTCGCCATCCCTTACGGTGATGTGCCGCGCGAGGATGTCGCGGCAGCCTTGTTGCAGATCATTGAAACGCCGGGCGTGAATCGCGTCATCATCGAACTGACCCAAGGCACTACGCCAGTCGATGAAGCTATTCAGCCGTTTTAGCTCGCACAGAGTGACTGAGAAACAGGGAGACAAAAATATGAATATATCTCCCGGCGAAACATAATGATTATTTGCGCATGATCAAAGAACTGAAAACACTCATCGCCGTGGCGAGGGAAGGCACCTTCGCGGCAGCCGGGAGCAAGATAGGCCTTACCCAAGCCGCCGTCAGCGCACAAATGCAACGCCTCGAAGCGGAGCTCGGGGTAGAGCTGTTCGACCGCAAGGGACGCTCGGCTCAGCTCAATCGAATGGGTCACCAGGTGTTGGTGCAGGGTCAGGAACTGGTGCGCCAATTTAAAGAGCTGGGCGCGACGTCGGTGGGTCTTGCTGCGAACGTTTTGGTCACCCTTGGAGCGATTGCCTCGGTTCAGCGCTCCTTCTTGCCAGACGCTCTGGCTGAATTTCATCAACAATCTGCGCAATGCAGAACCCGCGTCGTCCCCGGTCTGTCGATGGAGTTGGTGAACCAAGTCGATTCAGGCGAAATAGCTATGGCCGCGATCATCCGCCCGCCCTTTTCGCTTCACAGTGATCTGCGATGGACAACCTTGGCGCGTGAACCTTACCGGCTGATCGTCCCTGCCGATATGCCGGGAGACGATTGGGCTGAATTGGTCTCGAGCCAGCCGTTTATCCGCTATGACCGTTCATCTTTTGGCGGGCGCCAGGTTGACAGGTTCTTGCGTCAAACCCATTTCTCATTGCATGAAGTCTGCGAACTCGATGAGCTGGACGCGATCATCAAACTGGTCGCAAACGGCGTCGGTGTGGCCCTGATACGGGAAACCGCCACCCGTAACGGATGGCCTGCTGAAGTGCGTGCGATCGACCTCAAACAACGTACATTCCATCGCGACATCGGCCTTATTCATCGCGCACGCCGCAGCCTTAGCGAGCCAGTAAAATTACTGGCCCAGCTGATTATCGAGCAAGCCGTGAAGAGGCATTAGAGGCGTTGCGCCCCAAATAATGCATCAGGGGTTGAACCGCAATTATGCCGCGGGATGGGTCTGGAAAATCTTGCTCACGACCGTCCACTTGCCTTCGACTTTCAGCAACTGGAAGAAGTCGGTGAAAGAGATGCCAGACATGCCGTTGGCGTCAATGCGAGCACTCGCGGCGTTACCCACGATTTCTATGCGCGTAATAGCGGCCTGTGCGTCAGGAGAGGGGCGAAATTCCTTGTCGATGCCCTCGAACAGGATTGGAATTTTACCGCCGGCCAGCTTGCCATCTGCGCCGACGCTGTACATCGTTGCATGTTCGTTAAATGCAGACTTCATGATGCTGCTTTTGGCCCGTTTGCAACCCTCGATATAGGCGTCAAGCACCGCAGTGATGGCTTGATACTCTTCTACATACGTAGGTGTGCTGACGGTTTTACTGCTGATGACTGGTGGGGCGCTCGGTGAGGTTTCTGCGTAGGCCATCGCGCAAAAGCTCGACATCAAGGCCGCAAACAACACAGGCTTAAAAGACATTGTATTCATTTAGTCGCTCTTTATAGAGAGTGCAATTATTGATAAACGCCCGCAGTTCCACCGTGACCTGCGGGCTCTTTTTTTGAAAATTACTTGCTCAGGTTGGTCTTGAGTTCCCCAGCGGCCTGCGCAATCGCGCTGCGAGGCGTCGGCAGATGGCTGAACGCGTTCGACAGCCCAAAATCGTGAATCATGCCGTTGTAACGAACCGTCTTCACCGGTACGCCTGCTGCGTCGAGCTTGCGGCCGTAAGCTTCAGCTTCATCGCGCAGGACATCGAATTCGGCCGTTTGGATCAGCGTCGGTGGCAGGCCCATCAACTGTTCGTTGGTGGCCTGCAGTGGGGATGCATAAATCTGTTTGCGCGCCTCGCCGTCCGCTGTGTAGTTGTCCCAAAACCACACCATCATGGCCTTCGTCAGGAAATAACCGTTGGCAAACGCTCTGTACGACGGCGTATCAAAGTTGGCATCCGTCACTGGGCACAGCAACACTTGCGAGCGCAGTGCCGGTCCACCCTTCTCATTGGCCATCAAGGCGACCACGGCGGCAATATTCCCACCTGCGCTGTTGCCGGCTACGGCGAGGCGCGTGCCGTCTACCTTGATCTGTTCGCCATGTTCGGCCACCCATTTTGTCGCGGCATAGGCTTGCTCGGTGGCGACGCCGTATCCCGCCTCGGGCGAGAGGCTGTAGTGGACGAAGACCGCCACTGCACCCGAGCCAGCAACCAAGTCACGCACCAGTCGTTCGTGGGTCGGGAAGTCGCCCAACACCCAGCCGCCACCGTGGAAATACATGAACGCGGGCAGGCTCTTCTGCTGGCTACCGACCGGGCGCACGATGGTCAGCTTCAGATCGCCGTCGTTGATGCGTATCGTCACCTCACTCACGTCAGCTGCCGGCAAGGCCACTTGGGGCGCAGCCTGGGCAGCCGCCAGCGCGACACGGGCATCGGCCGGCGTCATGGAGTCGAGCGTCTGGGCTCCTTCGAGGGATTGCAAGAGTTTTGCGGTGTTGTGCTCAACGCCCGGGTATGCGGTGGCGCAGGCAGTACCGGGCGCAAGGGTAACGACCGTAGGAGCGAAAGCAGAGGTAAGGGTTTTCATGACGTTTCCATTTTTATGCCGGAGTGCCGGGAAGCCTCGACTACCGCGGGTTCAAGGCGCGACGTGGGTGTGAAAGATCTTGCTGACGACCGTCCACTGGCCATCGACTTTCAACAGATGGAAAAAATCGGTGAAGGAAATGCCTGACATGTCATTGGCGTCGATGCGAGCGCTGGCCGCCGTACCGACAATCTCAATGCGCACGATAGCGGCCGGCGCGTCAGGAGATGGGCGAAACCCCTCGTCGATCCCCTTGAACAGGATTGGAATTGCACCGCCCGCCAACTTGCCGTCGCCATCGACGCTGAACATGGTTGCTTGCTCGTTGAACGCTGGCTTCATGAGGCTGCTTTTGGCCAGCTTGCAGCCCTCGATGTACGTGTTCAGCACCTCGGTGATGGCTTGGTATTCGTGTACGTAAGTAGGTGTATTCATGGTTTAACTCCTGCTGCACTGGATTGAGGATAGGCCGCGTTCAACAACCCGCTGATTCACGCTTTGGTATCCAGCCACACAGCCCCATAACGGGTGTAGGCGGCAGGAATCTCGATGATTTCTTTCAAGTCATCTGCGGCGGTGCGTACCCAGAATGGATCGCGCAGCATCTGTCGCCCGATAAACACCAGATCAGCTCGACCGTTCTGCAGCACTTCTTCGGCTTGGCGACCACTCTGAATCAAACCCACGGCCCCCGTAGCAATGTGCAGCTCTTTACGCAGTAACTCAGCGGCCGGTACTTGGTAACCTGGATAGGTCTGAACCTTGACTATCTTGATCCCGCCGGAGCTGCAGTCGATCAGATCGACGCCCTGCTCTTTCATCCAGCGGCCGTATTCAAGGAACGACTCAGGCGTGTTGCCGCCTTCGGCGTAATCAGAGCTTGAGATCCGCACAAACAGAGGGCGATCGCCCCAATGGGTTTTCACTTCCTCCAGCACTTCGCGCAAGAAGCGATAGCGACGCGTGGCATCACCGCCATATTCGTCATCGCGGGTATTGGCCAGTGGGGAGAGGAACTCATTCAGCAGATAACCATGTGCAGCGTGGACCTCAAGCACATCGAACCCGGCTTCACTGGCGCGTCGTGCAGCATCGCCGTAGAGCTTTACCAAACCCGGAATTTCATCAGCCGCCAGTGCGCGAGGCACAGGGCTGGTTTCCGTAAACGCAATGGCCGATGGCGCGATATGAACAAGATTCGGCAGGTCAGCATTGCGCCCCGCGTGGCCGATCTGCGCACCGGCTTTTGCACCGAAGCTGTGAAGCAGTTCTGTCAGCGCCTTCAAGCCGACGACGTGTGCGTCGCTCCAGATACCGAGGTCACCGGCGCCGATACGGCCATCGGCGTGCACTGCCAGCGTTTCGGGGAAAATCAGCGCCGCCTGGCCCAGGGCGCGAGCGCCGTAATGCACGCGGTGCCACTCAGTAACAAAACCGTCATCGGCAGCCATGTGCATGCACATGGGCGACATGACGACGCGGTTCTTCAATTTCATGCCTTTTATTTGATGGGGCGAAAGCAACAAGCTCATCTGGTGTATTCCGTAGTGGTCGATACGGAATGATGTTAACGTACGCACAACCTATGCGTAAGTACGCACATTTTTGTGCTGTAGGCACATTTTTTATACCAAGAGAATCCCAGTGAAAAAATGCATACCTCAGCGTGAAGTTGAAGCATTTGCTTGCCCGGTCGCGTTTACGGTCGACGTCATCGGCGGGAAATGGAAATCGCTCATCCTGTTCCATCTGATGTCCGGAACAAGGCGCTTCAACGAGTTGCGCCGGCTAATCCCGGATGTGACACAGCGCATGCTCACGCTGCAACTCAGAGAGCTGGAAACAGACAACGTTATCCATCGCGAAATCTATCGAGAGGTCCCGCCCAAGGTCGAATACTCGCTTACAGAATTGGGTAACTCGCTTGCGCCTTTGATCAGTGCGATGCGCGAATGGGGGGCGGTGCATGAAAGCGCAATCCAGGAGTTCAGACGCTTGGCGATCACTGAAGACTCAGGTGAACCACTGGTTTAGCCAGCGCACTCAACGCCCTGGCGCCTGCGGGGCATTGATATGCCAGCCAAAAAAAGAGCCTTCGACGCGGTTAACGTGGAAGGCTCTTTTGTAGGGTTGATTAAGTGCTCTGCTCGATACTCGCAGCTCTATTACGCTCCAGGGGCGCCCTTTCCCACTTGGCGATGACCAGGGGCGCAATTGCATTCCCGAGCACGTTCAAGGTAGTGGTACCGCTGTCGATGATCCGAAAGATCCCGGCAATCAACGCGACCCCTTCCAGCGGCAGCCCGGCAGACGCCAGGGTGGCCGACAGAATGATGATGGCAAACCCAGGGACACCCGCGGCGCCCTTCGACGTCAGCACCATCGTGACCACCAGCAAGATCTGCTGAGTCACTGACAGGTCGATGCCATAGAGCTGGGCGATAAAAATCGTCGCCACACCGAGGAAAATCGAAGCACCGTCCAGGTTAAACGCATACCCCACCGGCACCACGAAGCTGACGATACGCCGAGGCACACCGTAGGCTTCCAGCTTGGTCATCAACTGCGGCATGACGGCCGCCGAGGCTGCACTGGAAAAGGCCAGGATCAGCTCGTCACGAAAGTATTTGATCAACTTGAAAACGTTTTCGCCGATCAAGTAGCACATGCCGCCCAGAATCACCAAAGCAAAGGTAATCAACGCCAGGTACACCACGCCGATCAACTTGAGCAACGGTAGCAATGAGGCGAAGCCGAAGGTTGCGACGGTGGCGCCGATCATGCCGAACACACCAATTGGCGCGTATGCCATGACAAACGACACCACCTTGAACATGGCGTCGGAAAAGCCCTGCACCACCGCAACAACCGGTGCGCTCTTCTCTTTAGGCAAGGTGTTCAACGCCATACCCAGCAGCACGGCGAAGAACAGCACCGACAGCAACTTCGCTTCCGACATCGCGACAATCACGTTATCGGGCACGATATTTTGCAGGATGATCAGCGCGCCTTTCGACGGCTCCATATGCACGGCAGCAGCGTTATGGGCGATGCCGGCGATTTCGGTGCCTTTGCCCGGTTCGAACAGGTTAGCAAAGCACAGGCCGAGGACAATGGCGAGGCTGGTGATGGCAAAGAAGTAGATCAACGACTTTGCGCCCATGCGGCCAAACGATTTGTTATCGCCGCCCCCGGCAATGCCGAGGATCATGCAGCAGAACACAATCGGTACGACGACCATCTTCATCATCTTGATGAAAATATCACCGAGCGGTTTAAGTATTTCGGTACTGACCCACACTTGATTTTCCGGATGGGTATTGAAATACCAACCCACGAGCACGCCAAGCAACAGCCCGGCAACTATTTGCCAAACTAAAGGAATACGTTTCATGTCTAGCCTTTTTGTTGGAATGAAAGGACTGCTTGAGGGCAGTAGCTAGATTCATGAGCTTCCAGCTCATTTAAGTGTCTTGAGCGCGCGTTTGAACGCGCGCCAGTTTTTATTATTTGGCGAAGAGCTGACGCATATCCTTGAACGCTTTGAACTCCAGCGCATTGCCGCATGGGTCAAACAGGAACATGGTGGCCTGCTCGCCAACCTGGCCCTTGAAGCGAATGTAGGGCTCGATCACAAACTGTGTGCCGAAGGACTTAAGACGCTCGGCCAGTGCTTCCCACTGAGCCCATTCCAGGATGATGCCAAAGTGCGGAACCGGCACGTCGTGGCCGTCCACCGGGTTGCTATGGACGCTTTCCTGAGACGCCGTCTTGGGGTGTTCATGGATGACCAACTGGTGGCCGTAGAAATCGAAATCCACCCACTGGGTGCTGGATCGGCCCTCGGCAAGGCCAAACACTTCACCGTAAAAGGTGCGCGTGGCGGCCAGGTCATACACAGGGATGGCGAGGTGGAAAGGAGAAAGGCTCATCAGGACTCCGATAACAATTTTTATTGGTTTGTGGTGCCGGACAGAGCGCTCGTTGCCCAGCGATTTTTTAAGGTGGATTTATGCTATGCCGAGGCCAACCTAAAAAAAATCAATATAAATTTTTCAATCCACAACTTTATTTTGTTAATCGAAGACCTTCTTCCACTGTTCCAAAACCGCCTGAATGGCCAGAACACTGACACTGATGTTTGATCTATTCAGCGACTGAATGCGCGCGCAGTCTTTACCGCAAGTGCGCACACAACTTGACCAACTCGTCGACCACGTAACGAACCTTGGGGCGCAGGTGCGATACCTTGGGCCAGACCGCATGCACATCAACCGCTTCAGGTTCATAGGCTTGCAGCACCTCGACCAGCCTGCCCGCTGCAATATCATCCTGGAACAAGCTGCGCGGCATTTGGCACAAGCCGGCACCCGCCACCGCAGCAAGCATCATGGCTTCGCCATCACCGATTTGATGAGTGGAAGGGGGAGCGTAACGAACCGTCTGACCCGCCTGCATCACTCGCCATGCAAGGGGTTGCCCGCGTCGATGGCCGACGATGCAACAATGCTGGCTCAGTTCTTCAAGGGTGTGCGGGGTACCGAAACGCGCAAGGTAGTCAGGGGAAGCGCAGACGGCCCAGCGTTGACGGGTCAAGCGCCGTGCGACCAGGCCGCTGGTGTCCTGCAGTTCGCCGAACCGTACCAACAAATCGATACCCTCTTCGAACGGGTCCACCAGGTGATCGGAAAACGTCAGGCTCAATTGCAGCGCCGGGTATTTGTTGGCGATCTCAAACAACAGTGGCGCGACGACTCGACGCCCGAATGCCACCGGAACATCAACCCGCAAACGGCCAGATGGCTCACCACCACCGGGGCCCAGCCCGCTTTCAGCGGTGCCGATTTCCTCCAGGGCCGTGGAGCACGCTGCGAAGTAGGCCTCGCCATCGGCGGTGAGGGAAATCCTTCGCGTTGTGCGATGGAATAACTGCGTGCCCAAACGCTCTTCCAGGCGCGCAATGGCCTTGCCCACGGCGGATTTCGACAGTCCCAGGCGCTCGGCTGCCTGGGTAAAACTGGATGAGCGCGCTGCCACAACAAAGGTGATAACGCCCTGAAAGGAATCGATAGGTACCATGCAGCGCCCACTATTGTAGAGTTTTAGTCTACCCAGATTATAGCTGCAGGCCGTTTATCGCCATACGATTCAACAGTACGATAAATTCCACTCAGACAGCGGTGCACATTGCGCACCTCTCCCCGATCAATGCTCTAGAAGGAGTTCATCATGCCCGTCGTACGTGTGAGCTGGTTCGAAGGTAAAGAACACGCGCAGAAAGCCGCCGTTGCAGCCGATATTACCGACAGCATCGTTAAACACACCGGTACCGATGCCAATTACATCTACGTGATTTTCGAAGACGTCGCCGCATCGGATTGGGCCGGCGCCGGCAAGCTGTTCGGGGCAGCACCCGAAAAATCCTGACGCTGCTGACCTGCGCCCCATGCACCGGCTAATCCAGCGATGCTGGCGTGCAGGTTGTCGTCTATCTGCCGGAGACAACCACCATGCATCCCACTATTTCGTGCCTGTTCTCGCTTGAGGTCAAACCCGCAGAGTTCGCTGAATTCAAGGCACTGATCGCCACCATCGTTGCCGCCACTCGCGCCGAGCCGGGCACATTGATTTACGAATACAGCGTGAATGAAGACAACAGCACCGTGCATATCCTTGAGCGTTATAACGTCGATGCCGTGGTAAGCCACGTAGACACCACGTTCGCGCCATTCGGCCAGCGTTTCCTTGAGTTGTGCACCATCAAGAGCCTGGTGGTCTACGGCACGCCCGACGCTGAAATCCGCAAGCGCCTCGACCCGTTCGGCGCCGTCTACATGACACCGTTCGACGGCTTCAGCCGCTAAGTTCAAGCAAGGCGCAGGCTCAAGAGTGACGGCCGTGCCCTGCGCATCCTTATCCCACACAGAGATCACCATGTCCGCTATCGCAGAAGTTATTAAGTCCCGCATTTCCGCCAACAGCTACGACACTGAACGTTCATTGACGGACGCCCAGATCGCCGAGCTGATCAACCTGGCCACTCATGCCCCCTCCGCCTTCAACCTGCAAAACTGGAGGTTCCTGGCCGTGCGCAGCACCGAAGCCAAGGCGCGCTTGTTGCCATTGGCATTCGGCCAGCAAAAGGTCATGGATGCCGCCGTGACGTTTATTGTCTGCGGCACCCTGAACCCGCATGTGACCCTGCCTGCTGCGTTGAAGCCGACCCTGGATGCCGGAATTATTGACCAGTCGATCTACGATATGTGGGTGGGTGCGGCTCAAGGCATGTACAAGGAAAACCCTCAATTGCAACGCGACGAAGCCATTCGCTCGGGCTCGCTCGCCGCGATGACACTGATGTTGGCCGCCAAGGGTCAGGGCCTGGTTTCGACGCCGATGATCGGGTTCGATCAGGCCGCAGTGGCCAAGGAATTCGGCTTGTCGAATGAGGAAGTGCCGGTGATGTTGATCACTGTTGGCTACCCGGGCTCGGCCAACTGGCCACAAAAGCCGCGTAAAGACGTGACCGACGTATTGCAGTTCGTTTAAGCCGAGTCGTTCTGGGGGCAGCCCAGCGGCGAATTCAGGCGATGACGCCCCCAATCTGCAGGCCGTACAGGCTAAATAAGGGTGCGTCATCGCTATAGGGCGGGTTTCGCTCATGGGGAAGAAACGGAACGCCTTAGCGCATCATTTTCTCCACTAACCGAGCACTTACGTGTGGCCATTCGCTGTCGATAATGCTGAACCGCACCGAATTGCGCTTGCGCCCATCGGGCATGATCCGTTCGTGACGCACGATGCCTTCCTGTGTCGCGCCAATACGCAAAATGGCGGCACGGGAATTTGCGTTCAATTCGTCTGTGGTGAATTGCACCCTCACGCACGCCATCACCTCGAAAGCATGGCGCAGGAGCAGAAATTTTGCTTCGGTATTGGCGCCCGAACGCTGCGCCGATTGGCGCAACCACGTGTGGCCAATTTCGAGCTTGCGGTTGCTGCGGTCCACTTTCCAGAACCGCGTACTGCCCAGCACCAGGCCGTCACTGTTGCGCACCACCAAAAACGGCATCACGGTACCTGCCGCGCGGCCTGCCAACGCCGTGGCGATGTACTGCTCAACGGTATCAGGGCCCGGGATTACAGTGAGCTGCATTTCCCACAAACGGCCATCGCTGGCCGCTTCGAGCAGGCGAGGAGCGTCGCTGACGTGCAACGGTTGCAACGACACAGTATTACCGTTCAAAACAGGCTCCAGAGAAAACGACATGAGACAGGCCATCCGTATATTGGAAACAGTTGAATGCTTGGGCTCGATACGAGCTCCGGAAATGTTCTTCTGTACCACTATCATCAATTTAGCAGTGGGGCATCAAGCTCAACCACTCGTTCGTGGAAGCTGAAGGTGGCGCGTCGTCACAGCGGATCATTTACTCCATTCGCCACAGCTGCCCGACTCCCACACCCTTAGTCACGCTTGGCGCGGCGACGGTGTTAACGCTTACAAAGTCGTTCGTAGTAAGCCTGGATCTCCATCGCGATCCAGTCTTTGAGCGCCCAATCGGGATGCTGTGCCTCCAGAATCGGGGTGAGCTCCTTTTGCGCACTGGAGAGGTCTTGACCCGCCGCGCAGCGCTGTGCCACTGCTTCACGAACTCCGTCCAAATGAGCCGCCGCTGTTTCGAGGCTGGCCGCCGTGCCGATGCGGCCATGCCCTGGAATCACAATCGTGGGTTGGCTGGCCAACACCTTACGGAAGACCTCTCGCCAGTTCAGCGGGTCGACATCGGTGTCGCCCAGGTCCGGGAACCACGGCATGATGGGAAAGGATTTGGTTTCAAGCAGGTCACCCACTATCACAACGCCTTGTGCGGGCACCGAGATAACTTGATCGCCAAGCGTATGCGCGGGCCCGTAGTAATTGAGTTTCACGACGCGCCCACCCAAGTCGATTTCGGCTTCGTTGTCGTACACCACGTCGGGCGTCACCAGGCGTACGTCTTTCATCGCCTTAGCTACGTCCAGTTTGTCGGCAAACAGGTCCCGAAATTCGGGGCCTTTCTTTAGCAGCTCGTCGCGTTGTACGCGGTTGTAAATGATGGTGGCTTGACCCTGGAAGACCTGCGCACCGAAGCCGTGCTCGGGGTGAAAGTGGGTAATAGTCAGGTAGAGTTTTTTGTTGCCGGCCAGCTCGCGGGCGGCTTTTAGAACCTGTTCAGCGCTGGCGGTGCCCAGGCCTGTGTCCACCACGAGGGCCGCAGTCTGGCCGACGATAATCGTGATATTCGGCACCAGGAACAGGTGCTGTCGGTCCTCGATCACGTGTACGCCCGGGCTCACTTCAGTGATGTTGGCGAGGTCGATGATTTTCTGCGAGGACACATCTTCGCCTGCAACCGCAGCGGGTAGCGGACCAAACAACAGCACGGTGCACAGCGCCAGGCAGAAGGCGCTCAACGACGATGGGGTGCGTGGGTACAACGGGCGGGATCGTTCGGAATTCATGGCAGTCCTTGATTCAAGTCGAAAGACGCTGCGTTCAGGCGTCGTCGCCGGAGCGTTGTGGGCTGGTAACAACATCGATCACGGTCTTGCCCTTGCTGGCGCCCTGCGCAACATCCAGGAACGCTTCGTTCACCTCGTGCAAACCAAAGCGGCGCTCGTTCAACCGGATGCTCAGTTTTCCTGCGTCAGCCAGTAAGCTTGCCTCGCGCATGATCTCTCCGTGGTGCTCCCGGCCGTTACCGGACAACAGCGGCAGCAAGGTAAAGATCCCGGAGTACGAGGCGCCCTTGAAGGACAACGGCGCCAGACTGTGCTGCCCCCAACCCAGGCAGCTGAGGACATGCCCGGTGTAGGCCTTCACCGACCTGAAGGCCCCGTCCAGTGTGCTGCCGCCAACGGTGTCATAGATGATGTCGAAGCCTTCGCCGTCGGTGTAACGCTGCACGTAGCTGTCCACGTCTTCGGCGTTGTAGTCGATGGCGGTTGCGCCCAGCGACCGAATAAATGCCAGGCTGCCCGCCGAGCCTGTTGCGTAAACATCGGCCCCTCGGGCCTTGGCCAGTTGCACGGCCACCTGCCCTACTCCGCCTGCACCGCCGTGCACCAGGACCCGCTGCCCGGCGCGCACATTGGCGCGGTCCACCAAGCCTTCCCACGCGGTAATAACCACCAGCGGCAACGCGGCCGCCTCGCGCATGCCGAGGCGTTCAGGCTTGGTCGCGATCAGTCTGGCATCGACCGCGATGTACTCAGCCATGGCGCCCTGGGCTCCGCCAATGCCGCCCGCCATACCGAACACGTCGTCTCCAATCGCGAAGCCATCAACCGCGGCCCCCAACTCAACCACTGTGCCCGCAAGATCCAGGCCCAGCACCGCCGGCAATGGCTGCCTGGCGTGCGCCGCCGCGCCGGTTGAAATCTTTATGTCCAACGGGTTGACGCCGGCAGCGTGGACGCGCACCAAAACCTGCCCTCGTGCAGGTGCAGGGCGGGCAATTTCACGCACGGTAAGCGAGGTTTGTGCAGCGTCGGCGACAGCGGCAAGCATGAGCGACTTCATGGGAGAGAGCCTTTGTAGAGGTGGTGCTTGCAGAGTGCAGCACTTTACGAATTCCGATAAGAAACTAAACTGGCATATGATTTATTCCCAAGAGAGGCGTAATAGCCCATGGATATGTTCGAAAGCATGCGCACTTTTGTGCGTGTCGTGCAGCGCGGGTCGTTTTCAGCGGTCGCTCGTGAGCTGAACATCGGGCAACCGGCGGTGAGCAAGCAGATAGTCGCACTGGAGCAGTATTTGGGTGGCGCGCTGCTGACCCGCAGCACCCGGCTTCTGGTGCTGACCGACCAAGGCGAACGGTTTTATGCCGACTGCCAGGCGATCATCGCCAGCCTCGAAGCCGCTACGCTGAGTTTCGCCACAGGCCAGGAACAAGTCGCCGGACGCTTGCGAATAACCGCGCCGGTCAGCTATGGGCGCCTGCGCATTGCGCCATTGCTCGGTGTTTTTCTGCAGCGCCACCCCAACGTGCAGATCGACCTCAGGCTAAGCGATCAAATGGAGGACGTGGTCAAAGAGGATATCGACGTGGCTATACGTATCGGCCGGGTCAAGAATGAGGGGTTGGTGGCGATCCCGCTGGGTATCACCGAGCGCCGCGTGTATGCCGCGACTGCTTACCTGGAACGTCACGGTACGCCGACTTCGCCAGAACAGCTCCAGGCCCATAACTGTATCGGCTTTACGCTGCTGGATAACTACGACATCTGGAATTTCACCCGCGATACGCAAAAGCTCGATGTAGCGATCAAGGGTAATATCACCAGCAACAGCAGTGAGGGCGTTCGCGAACTCGTACTCTCCGGCGTTGGCATGTCACTGTCGCCGGACTGGCTGTTTGCTCGCGATATCGAGAACCGCAGCGTAACCACGGTATTGGACGACTATCGCGCGATAGCATTGCCGGTGAACGCGGTATTGAACCAGGAGCGTCGCCGCTCGGCGCGGACGATGGCGTTCGTGCACTTTCTGCAGCAGGCACTCTCACCTGAGCAAGCACGCTAACACCCGCACGGGTTTGTGCTGGATGCCTCAAGGTTTCAGTAGTTTTTCGCAGAAACGCAAAAAGACGCCTAAGCGTCTTTTTGGGTGCCCCCAAAGCCCTGTGGACTTCTGTGGGTCAATATTTGGAGCGGGAAACGAGACTCGAACTCGCGACCCCGACCTTGGCAAGGTCGTGCTCTACCAACTGAGCTATTCCCGCGTCTTGGTGATGCGCATTCTATAGAATTATCAGAACCCGTCAACCCCTTGATTCAAAAAAGTTTTATTTCTTTTCAACGGTGGTGCGCAGATGCGGCCAGGCGGCGCGCAGATACTGGAGCATGGACCACAAGGTCAAGCCGGCGGCGATCAAGAGCAAGGCGTAACCGGTCAGCACCCAAAAGGAGAAGTCCGACGGGTTGGCCAGCAGGATGACCAGCGCGAGCATTTGCGCGGCGGTTTTCCATTTGCCCATGTTCGACACGGCCACGTGGGCACGGGCGCCGATTTCGGCCATCCACTCGCGCAGGGCTGAGACTACGATTTCACGGCCTATGATCACCGCTGCCGGCAGCGTCAGCCAAAGGTTGCCGTGCTCTTGCACCAACAGAACCAACGCCACGGCCACCATGAGTTTGTCGGCCACAGGGTCGAGGAACGCGCCAAACGGCGTGCTTTGCTCCAGGCGGCGCGCCAGGTAGCCGTCGAGCCAGTCGGTTGCGGCCGCAAAGGCGAACACCGAACTTGAGGCCGCGTAGCTCCATTCGTAGGGCAAATAGAACAGCAAAATGAAAATCGGAATGAGCAGGACGCGTAGAACGGTGATCAGATTAGGGATATTCATCGGCACAACTGGCTACGAGGTGAGAAGGCATTCTACTCGCTGTGCAGACTGGCATAAATCAACTCTGCGAGCTTTTTACTGATACCGGGGGATTTGGCTATTTCGTCAATGCTGGCACGGGACAGCTCCTGCAAGCCACCAAAATGTTTAAGCAAGTCACGACGTCGGGTCGGCCCTACGCCTGCTACCCCTTCCAGGGTTGAGGTTCGCCGGGTTTTGCCGCGACGGGCGCGGTGGCCGGTGATGGCAAAACGGTGAGCCTCGTCGCGGATCTGTTGAATCAAATGCAACGCAGGTGAGTCGCCCTTCAAGGTGAACTCATGGGCGGCATCATTCAAGTACAACGTCTCGAAACCGGCCTTACGCGTGGCGCCCTTGGCTACACCGAGCAGGATCAGGTCAGGCACGGCCAGTTCATTAAGCACGTCACGGGCCATGGATAGCTGGCCCTTGCCGCCGTCCACCAAGAGAATATCCGGCAACTTGCCCTCGCCTTCCTTCAACCTGCTGAAGCGCCGCGTCAGCGCCTGGTGCATGGCAGCGTAGTCGTCGCCTGCGGTCACGCCTTCGATGTTGTAGCGCCGGTAATCGGACTTGATCGGCCCTTCCGGCCCGAACACCACGCAGGACGCCACCGTGGCCTCGCCGCTGGAGTGGCTGATGTCGTAGCACTCAAGGCGCTGGGGCGGCTCGTCCAGGTTCAGAACTTCAGCCAGCGCTTCAAAGCGTGCGGCAACGTGCTGCCTGTTGGCCAGGCGAGCACTCAGGGCCTGTTCGGCGTTGGTCACCGCCAGTTGCTGCCAGCGAGCGCGCGTGCCGCGCACGCGGTGGCTGATGTCCAGCTCGCGGCCGCGCAGTTCGTGGATCGCTTCGATCAGCGTCGGGAAGTCTTCGTGCACCACGTTGACGATCAGCTCCGATGGCAGGTCGCGTTCGGGGCTGCTGACATAGTATTGGCCAAGGAACGCGGCCATGACCTCGGCCACCTCCTCGTCGATACCCGTCTGCGGGAAGAAATTCTTGCTGCCCAGCACCCGCCCGCCACGCACGCTGATCAAGTGCACACAGGCGCCGCCCGGGTTGACGAACGCGGCGATCACATCGACGTCACCGGTGCCGCCTTCCATGCTCTGCTGGTCCTGAACGCGGCGCAGCAGGGAGATCTGGTCGCGCAATTCGGCGGCCCGTTCAAAATCCAGGGTGCTGGCAGCTTGCTCCATGGCGCCGGAGAGCTCATCGGTCAGCGCATTGCTGCGTCCTTCGAGGAACATCACCGAATGGCGTACATCCTCGGCGTATTCCGCCGGCTCAACCAGGCCCACACAGGGTGCCTTACAACGTTTGATCTGGTATTGCAGGCACGGCCGCGTGCGGTTCTTGTAAAAGCTGTCTTCGCACTGGCGCACAAAAAAGGTCTTTTGCAGCAGGCTCAGGCTTTCGCGGATAGCTCCGGCGCTGGGATAAGGCCCGAAATACTTGCCCTTGGCTTTCTTCGCGCCACGGTGAATGCTCAGGCGCGGAAAGGTGCTGTCGGATAAATACACGTAGGGATAGGATTTATCGTCACGCAGCAGAATGTTGTAGGGCGGCCGCCATTCCTTGATCAGCGTCTGCTCGAGCAGCAGCGCCTCGGTTTCATTGGCGGTGATGGTGGTTTCGACCTGAGCGATACGCGCGACCAGGGCGGCGGTTTTAGGCGCCTGCCCGGTCTTGCGAAAGTAGCTCGCCAGCCGGTTCTTCAGGTTCTTGGCCTTGCCGACATACAGCAGGCGCGCCTCGCTGTCGAACATGCGGTACACGCCGGGGCGGCCACTGCAGGTGGAGAGGAAGGCACTAGCATCAAACGGTGTGGTCATGTCAGGCGCTGGCGTCCACCATGCCGTGACGCACTGCGAGCAGGGTCAATTCAACATCACTGCTGATGGCGAGCTTCTCGAAAATGCGATAACGGTAGGTGTTAACGGTCTTGGGCGACAGGCACAGCTTGTCGGAAATCGACTGAACCTTCTGGCAGCCGACGATCATCAGGGCGATCTGGATTTCCCGCTCCGACAGTGCGTCGAACGGCGAATCGCTGGTGGGCTGGAACGATTTGATCGCCAACTGCTGGGCGATCTGCGGGCTGATGTAACGCTGGCCGGCAAACACCAGGCGAATGGCTTGCACCATCTCGGCAAGGCCTGCGCCCTTGGTCAGGTAACCGGCGGCACCCGCTTGAAGCAGGCGCGTGGGAAATGGATCTTCCTCGCACACAGTAACCACCACGACTTTGATGTCCGGATGGCTGCGCAACAATTTGGTAGTGGCACCAAGACCGCCGATCCCGGGCATCTTGACGTCCATCAGCACCACATCGGGCTTCAATTCCCGTGCCTTTATCAGGGATTCCTCCCCTGATTCAGCCTGGCCGACTACTTGCAGGCCATCGATGTCAGCCAGCATTCGTGTAATGCCTGTACGAACGAGATCATGATCATCGACTACTAGCACCCTAATCAAGCAGACACCTCGCGATATGGTCTTATAGGTTGCTGAACACCTTAGCAAAAAACCACGCCACAGACCTAGCTGCAAGCGTCATATATAGTGAGATTGCGCGTACTACAAGCCTGCGCGGGCAGCAAAACCGCCGTTTATGCTGAGCAAAAGGTCAGCTTTGCGAGGCACCGCCGGAGTTTGGCCTTTAGCCCGCCCGACACTCCCGCTCCATGCGCCAGAAGCAATCCTCTTCGCCAACGATGCTCAAACCGTGACGCTCATACAGCCGTCTCGCCGGGTTGGTCTTGAACACTGTCAAGCGTAAAAGGCCCTGCGCCTGGGCCTTCAGTGCCATCTGTTCGAGCACCCAGCCTCCTGCGCCTTGTTTGCGACATGTTTCAAGCAGGTGCAGCTCCCGGATGTAAAGAGCCCGGCTGTCGCGACTCAGGCTGATAAAGCCCATGACCGCGTCATCATTGCAAATCAACAGGTTTTCGCGCCCAGCCCAGGCAGTGTCAAAACCATTGTCGGACCATACAAGGCCGTATTGCCGGTAATACCCGACCATGGCCTCATGGGTGAGCGCTCGCGCGAACAGCCGGTCCCGTTCCGTCGCCACGCGCAGTTGAAAGGCCATCTTAGAGGGCTACCCTTTGGCCAGCCCATTGCTCGCCCTGGCGACGGGCGATCACCAACGCTTCACCAATGCCTGGAGCAGCGGCCAACAAAGAGCCATCGGTCGCCCAGATAGCACTTCGGCCCGCACAGGCCCAACCACCGGACGGGCCACCATGGTTGGCCATCAGCACCAGCAGGCCATGTTCGGCCGCATAACCCTGAAGCAATGCGCTGTCCGTCGCGTAGCCGCCTTCACTGATCAGCACCCCGGCGGCGTACACAGTCGCGCCCGCCTCAGCCGCCTGACGGGGGTGGCTGGCGTGGGAAAAGTCGGCGCACACTGCCAGAGCAATACGGTCTTCGCCCGATTCAAGTAGCGCACCACCCTGCCCCGCAATAAAGGCCACCTCCTCGCCAGGGTGAAGATGTGTCTTGGTGTAAACCGCCAGCGAGCCATCCGCCCCCAGCACCAGCGCACTAATCAACACGCCTGAGCCTGGCGTCAGCCGAATCGGCATCCCTACCACCGCCGTCAAGCGCAACGCCTGGGCCATTTCACGCAGCGGCGCCAGCACTGAGTCTTGCGGCGCAATTGCCAGGCCAGCCGCCAACGAAGGCTCATAGCCGGTCAACGACAATTCCGGAAACACCAGCAGTTGCACGCCATGCTCAGCCGCCGTCTGCATAAACGCCAGGTGCCGTTCAATGTTGGCCGGCACATCGCCGGCGATGGAAATGGATTGAGCAGCTGCAAGGGTCAAGGCAGTCATTGTCGCGTCCAGGCAATTCATCGTCAGTGTGTTACCAGCATATCTCGGCCAATAGACATGAGGAGCCCCAAGCCATAGAAATTACTGATTGAATCCTGCTGCGTGCCTCTAGTAAGCTCCCCCCATCATTTGGAGACACACCATGTTGCAACTCACCCACACTCAGGTTTGCCCTACTGCCAGCGCCCCGCGCTCGGTGTCGGCTACCCGCGTGAACGGTTCGAGCGCACGTGCACAGTTTTATTTTGGGTATTGGTTTAGCCACTGGCGCGCCTGATACCTGAAATCGGCGCCCACTACTCAAGGGGTCGCCTGCCAGAGAAATCTAACCCCCGGTCGGCTCCCCGACCGGGGGTTTTGTTTTTTCAGGCCTCCATCACTTTTGATTGCTCAAGAACACCTAAAGGAATTACGCCATGAACTACGCCACTTATTACCGTTACGACACCTCCACCGCCTGGCGATTTAGCAAGCTCCGTTCGGGACAGCCTGCCGCCTCCGATCGGTCACCTATTGGTGGCAAGCCAACACACGTAGCCGATACGGCCAATTGTCGAACACCCCAGTAGGGCCGAGCCGCGGGAATAACCCGCCGCTCTGCCAGGAAGACTTGAATATGAACGCTGCCACCGCCGCTCTGCCCGTTTCGAACCTGAACAGCGCCAATGAGGCCCTGACCCAGCGCCTGCCCAGCTCCCTTGAGCTCAAGCACCAGCTACCCCTCAGCCCGTTCCTCAATGAACAGATTCACGCCCATCGCAACGCCGTGCGCGCCATCCTTAATGGCGAAGACTCACGCTTGCTGGTGATTGTCGGCCCGTGCTCGATCCACGACCCGGAATCGGCCATGGAATACGCGCGCAACCTGAAGAAGCTGGCGCTTGAAGTCAGCGACCAGATGCTGCTGGTGATCCGCGCCTACGTCGAAAAACCGCGCACCACCATCGGCTGGAAAGGCCTGGCCTACGACCCGCACCTGGATGGCAGCGATGACATGGCCGCAGGCCTGACCCTGTCCCGCCAACTGATGCGTGAAATGCTGCGCCTGGGCCTGCCGGTCGCCACCGAGCTGCTGCAACCCATGGCCGCCGGCTACTTCGATGACCTGCTCAGTTGGGTCGCGATTGGCGCGCGCACCACCGAATCGCAAATCCACCGTGAAATGGCCAGCGGCCTGGGCATGCCCGTGGGCTTCAAGAACGGCACTGACGGCGGCGTCGCCATTGCCTGCGACGCGATGCGCTCGGCGTCGCACCCGCACCGCCACTTCGGCGTCGACAGCCAGGGCCATCCGGCGATCATCCAGACGCCCGGCAACCCCGACACCCATCTGGTGCTGCGCGGCGGTCACCGTGGGCCGAACTACGACGCGCAGAGCGTGGCGCTGGTGAAGCAAGATTTGGCCAAATCCAAAGTAGCGGCGCGGATCATGGTCGATTGCAGCCACGCCAACAGCGGCAAAGACCCGCTGCGCCAGCCGGCGGTGTTCAATGAGGTGCTGGAGCAGCGCTTGCAGGGCGATACGTCGCTGATCGGCATGATGCTCGAAAGCCACTTGTTCGAAGGTTGCCAGCCGCTGAGCGCATCGATGAAATACGGTGTTTCGGTGACGGATGGTTGCCTGGGCTGGGACGGCACCGAGCAGCTGTTGCGCAGCGCGGCGCAGCGGTTGCGCGAGCAACGCTGAGCCATCAGGCATGTGAAGATCAACATGTGGGAGCTGGCTCGCCTGCGATTGCGGTATATCCGCTACAGCTATCGCAGGCAAGCCAGCTCCCACAGTTGAACGTCGTTGAATTTAAGGTAAGGGATACAGCGCCTCATCAAACTGCTCAAGTTTCGGAAACACCAAGGGCTGTTCATCTGCCAGCCCTTGCAGCCGCTGCTCATACGCCACCAGAAAATCCTGCCGCGCCTCAGCGCTGATGTACGGCACGTGCCAGGCCACAAACGGCGCCAACACCTCGAACCCTATATACGCCAACGTCCCGCGCAAAATCGGTCGCAGCATATCTTCCAGCGGCCCATGAATTGCGCCCTCGCCGAACATATGTTCGCGCCCGCCAAGGGTCACCGTGACCAGCGCCCGCTTGCCCGCCAGCCCCCCCTGATCGTAAAACCGCTTACCGCCGTAACACACGCCCGACACCAGCACCCGGTCGATCCAGCCCTTGAGCATCGCCGGTGCCGAGAACCAGAAAATCGGGAAGTTGAGGATCAGCAAATCGGCCCAGAGCAACTTGTCCAGCTCGCCCTGAATATCCGCCGCGATCGACTGCTTTTTCACGCCCAGCCGCTGCTCCAGCGCATACACCAGATAGTCAGGATTCTCTCGCGTTGAAAAGTCCGCCGCCGACGCCACCGGATTCCACTGCATGGCATACAAATCACTCACCTGTACGTCGTGGCCCTGGCCCTTCAGCGTGGCAACCGCCTGGTCGCGCAAGGCGGCGGTAAACGACTGGGGTTCAGGATGGGCGTGAACAATCAAAACCTTCATGGCAGTTCCCTCAAAAACAATTCGGTAAGCCTTACAGGTCAACAGGCACAGGCGTGTTTCAGCTCGATCAAGGTCACGCCGTTGCGTCTGAAACCGTTGCGCAGGTCTGTCTGTAATTCATCGAGGTTTTTTGGCTGGTTTACCGTGCAGCCGAACGCCTGGGCAAACAGCGCGAAATCCGGGTTGCGCGGCAGTACGCCGATGGGTTCGATGTCCAGGCTGAGCATGTCGTCGCGAATTTGCCCCAGGGCATCGTTGTTCCACAGCAGAACCACCAGCGGGCTGTCGAGTTCTTCGACAGCCGTCGCCAGCTCCTGAGCGGTGTAAAGAAAACCGCCATCGCCCACCAGCACCAGCCCCGGCCGTTGCGGGGCGCCGAGCTTGGCGCCGATACCGGCCGGCAAGCCGTAGCCCAACGTGCCGAAGCCCGTGGGGTGCAGCCAACTGCGCGGCGCGCGGCTCTGGTAGGCGTAGTTGCCGGTGTAAGCCAATTGGGTCATGTCGCTGCTGATGAAGGCGTTGGCGGGCAGTTCGGCCTCAATGCGCTGGAGAATGGCATGGTGGAGGGACTGCAACGGGCCGTGCCCCAGCTCAACGGCCTGACGCAATTGCGCGACGTTTTTGATCGCCGCGTCGGGGCTGCGCGGTGTCGTCGGCAGGCGCTCCAGCAAGGCCAATAGCGTCGGGTTCGCATCACCGCGCAGCGCCACGGCACAGGGGTAAAAATCATTGAATTTGCGCGGGTCGATATCCACCCGCAGCAGCTCACCGGTGATCGGCAGGCGCTCGCGCCAGTAGTCGGTGTCGGCCATTTCCGTGCCGACGGCCAACACCACGTCGGCCTGGCTGATCAGTTGCCAGCCGGGCCCGACGCACAGCGTCGAACCTGCGTTCAACGGATCATCTATTGGCAGCAAACCCTTGCCTGCCACGCTGGTAAAAAACGGCGCGGCCAGCCGCGTGCTCAGGTGCTGCAACGCTTCGCCCGCGTCCAGCGCACCGCCACCGGCAATGATCATCGGGCGTTTGGCGGCGCAGAGTTTGGCGGCGGCCTGCTCCAACGCCTCGGCTGACGGCAAGCCGCGCCCCGGACGGCGCACCACGTCGTTGCTCCAGTCGCTTGTGATCGGCGCGGCCAGCACGTCCAGCGGCACCGAGATATGCACCGGGCGGGGCCGCTCGCTGTCGAACACCGCATAGGCGCGGGCGATCAGTTCAGGCAAATCCTCGGCACGCAATGCCACCGCCGAAAACGCGGTAATCGGCGCCGTGATCGCGCGCTGGTCCCGGGTCTCATGCAGGCTGCCCCAGCCCTTGCCGAGACTGGCGGTGCTGTTGAGGCTGGAGATCACCAGCATCGGAATGGAATCGGCATACGCCTGGCCAATGGCAGTCGCGGCATTGGTCACGCCAGGCCCGGTGATTACAAAACACACGCCCGGCTTGCCGCTGACCCGCGCATAGCCGTCGGCCATAAAACCGGCGCCCTGCTCGTGGCGCGTCAGCACATGGCGAATGCCGCTGCCGGGCAAGCCGCGATACAGCTCCAGAGTGTGCACGCCGGGAATACCGAACACCGTGTCCACGCCATAGTTGGCCAGCAAGCGCACCAGGGCCTGGCCGCCGGTCAGGGTTTTATCGTGCATGGTTTTCTCCTAGACGAATCATTGCATCGACCGCCGTGGCGCCGTGTGCAGTGACCAGTAACGGGTTCACATCCAGTTCCAGCAACTGCCCGGCATGGGCGCAGGCGTAGTCGGCCACCGCGCGAATGGCGGCGACCAGCGCGTCCATATCGGCCACCTCACGCCCGCGAAAGCCTTGCAGCAAGGCCGCGCTGCGCAGGCTGAACAAGGCGTGGCGGATGGCAGCGTCGGTGGTCGGCAGCAACAGGCAGCGGCTGTCCTTGAGCAGTTCAACAAAGATGCCGCCGGCGCCGATGACCAGCGCCAGGCCGAAATCATTCTCGCGCTTGATGCCCACGATCAACTCGGCAAGTGGCGGCGCGGCCATGGACTCCAGCAGCAATTGGTCGAAGACAACCCCTGGCGCATACGCGGCGATTCGCCGGCGCATGTGCTCAAGCGCGGCGATCAGGGCAAAATCGTCCTTGAGGTTCAACGCCACGGCGCCCGCTTCGGTTTTGTGCGGTAAATCGGTGCTGACCGCCTTGAGTACCAACGGGTAGCCCAACACCTTGGCATCCACGATGGCCCGGCCCGGCGTGCTCAACACAGCGGCCGGCGTATTGAGGCCGAACGCGCGCAGGGCTTGTTTGGACGCCCATTCATCCAGGGCCAGGCCTTGCCCTTCAAGGGGCTGCGGGCAGAGCGGTTCAAGCCTCGACTCGCCCCGCTCCAGCAACTCGCGTCGGTTATTTTGATAATCGGCAATCCGGCCCCAGGCGGCGAGTGCGTCCTCCACGCCTTGCAGCGCGGCAATGCCGTGGGCATGCAGACGCTCACGGGCGTGCACCGGCAACAATTCGGGAAAGGCTGAGGTCACAAAACCGGTCTTGCCATGGCGGCTGAGCGCATCGCAAAACAGCTCAAGCAGCAGGTCGCACTCCTTGCGCTCGCCGGTGAACTGCGCCGGGTAATCCAGCACAAGCATGGCGGCATCGGCGTCGGAACGCAGGGCCGTATCAAGCATGCTCTGGAGCGCCTCGCGGTCGCCCCAGATGGCGGTGGTGAAGTCCAGCGGGTTGACCAGGTTGGCATAACCCGGCAGCACGGTGGCCAGTTCACCGCGCTGGTCTTCGGCGAGCATGGGCAGGGCCAGGTGGTTGCGTTCGGCGTAGTCGGCGATCAACCCGGCATCACCGCCCGAACACGCCAGTGCGATAAGGCTGTTGCCTTTGGGTAGAGTGCCGCACGCGGCCGCCTTGAGGGTTTCGACAAAACTCACTGGCCCGCTGACACGGATCACGCCCAGCCGTGCAAACAGGCTGTCGTACAGGGCATCGGAGCCAGACAACGAACTGGTATGGCTAAGCGCGAGTTGCGCGCCGATCTGCGAGACGCCGGTTTTCAACGCGATAATCGGGATGCCCTTCTCCAGCGCCTTGTGCGCCGCGCGGGCAAACCCCGGCACATTCTTCAAGCCTTCCAGGTGCAGGCCGATGGCGGTGACGCGCGGCTCATCAAGCAACACGTCCATCAACTCGGCCACGCCCAGCTGCGCCTGGTTGCCGACCGAGGCCATGTAGGCCACCGGCAACGAGCGGTCGCTCATCGACAGGTTGTAGGCAAAATTGCCACTTTGTGTGAGCACCGCCACGCCCTTCTCTACCGGCTTGCCGCCATGGGCCACCGGCCACAACGCCGAGCGGTGCACGTAGTCGAGCAGGCCGTAGCAATTGGGGCCGAGCAAGGCCATATCGCCCGCTGCCGCCAGCAATTGCTGTTGCAACGCGGCACCGCTGGCGCCGGTTTCGGCAAAGCCCGAGGCGTAGCAAATCGCGCCGCCCGTGCCGATGGCGGCAAGCTCGGCGACGCACGTCACTGTCAGCTCACGGTTGGTGGCGATGAAAACTGCATCCGGGCCGCAGGGTAAATCAGCCACGCGGCGCACACAGGGGATGCCGTCGAGGCTGTCATGCTGAGGGTTGACCAGCCACATTTGGCCGTCAAAGCCCCCTTCAGCGCAGCGTTTGAGCGCACGGGCCATGCTTCGGCCGCCGACAAAAGCCAGGTGCCGGGGCGCCAGCAGGCGCTTGAGATTGTCGCGAATAGCCTGGGACATAAGCGTTCTCCGCGCGATCAGCGCAACAGCGGCCGCAACAGTTCACGGGCGATGATATGGCGCTGGATTTCCGAGGTGCCTTCCCAGATCCGTTCGATCCGTGCGTTACGCCAGATTCGCGCCACCGGCCCTTCGTCCATCAAGCCCATGCCACCGAAAATCTGCACGGCTTCGTCGGCGACTTTGCCCAGGGTTTCACTGGCAAACAGCTTGGCCATGCCCGCCTCGCCGTCGGTCATGCTGCCCTGGTCCATCTTCCAGGCGGTGTGCAAGGTCAACAGTTCGGCGGCGCAGATTTGCGTGGCCATGTCGGCGAGCTTGAAACTCACGCCTTGATAGGTGCCGATGGGCTGGCCGAACTGCTTGCGGTCCGCCGCCCATTGCAGCGACACCTCCAGCGCGCGCTGGGCTTGGCCGACGCAATTGGCGGCGACCATTACGCGGCCGGCGGTGAGCCAGGCATTCGCCACTTCCCAGCCTTTGCCGACTTCGCCCAGCACCTTGGACGCGGGCACGCGGCAATCGTCGAAGAACATTTCGTAGGTGTGATAGCCGCGGTTGCTCACGCACTTGGGACCACGGCGAATGGTCATGCCGGGGGTGCCGCGATCGACCAGGAACGACGTCACCGCATTGCGCTGGCGGCCGTTATGTTCGTAGGTGTCGGTGACGGCAAACACGATGGCGAAATCGGCGCTGCCGGCGTGGCTGATAAAGTGCTTGCTGCCGTTGATCACGAAGTCATCGCTGCTGCGCACGGCACGGGTTTTGATCGCGTTGGCGTCGGAACCGGCACCCGGCTCGGTCAGGGCAAAACAGTCGATTTTCTCGCCACGGACGCAGGGCAACAGGTAGTCCTCAATCTGCGCGCCGGTGCAGGCCATCAGGATCTTCGACGGGCGCGCAACAAACACATGCAGCGCCCAAGAGACCTTTGACAATTCACGCTCAATCAGCGCCTGGGACAGGTAATCCAGGCCGCCACCGCCCACGTCTTCCGGCATGTTGAAGGCATAGAAACCGGCGGCGATCGCCTTGTCACGGATCTGCGCAGCCAGTTCCGGCGAGACTTCATCGGCACGGTCCACGGCGTCCTCGTGAGGCAACAACTCCCTGGCAACAAAACTGCGAACCGCGTCCACCAACATGTCTTGTTCTTGGCTGAGTTGGAAATTCATGGTGCCACCTGCGCGTTGTTTTTATTGGCCGGAGAAGATCGGGGGGCGTTTTTCCGTGGATGCGCGCAAAGCCTCGGCGCCATCTGCGCTGCGGCCGCACAACAGGCCGGCGGCGAGTTCCGCTTGCAGTTGTTCGGGAAGGCTGCGGGCCGCGCCTTCACGAATCAGGATTTTGGTTTGGGTGAAGGCGAATGTAGGGCCGTTGGCCAGGCGGGCGGCCAACTCGGCGGTGTGGGCGTGCAGGTGGTCGTCGGCGACCACCTCACCCACCAGCCCGGCGGCGACGGCGCGGTCGGCGCTCCACAGTTCATCAAGGAACAGCAGGCGCTTGGCCTGTTCGGTGCCGATCAAGCGCGGCAAGTGCCAGCTGGCACCGGCATCCGGCGAGTACGCCATGCCGGTGTAACCTGCCTTGAAACGGGCCGATTGCGCGGCGATGCGCAAGTCGCAGCACAGCGTCAGGTCCATCCCGGCGCCGACAGCGGTGCCGTTGATCGCAGCAATGGTGGGTTTGTCGAGCGTGTGCAGGCGGGTCATCAGCGCATGGGCGGTTTCGGTCCAGCCGTAGGTTTCCAGGGCGCCACGGGCCTCGGCGTCGGCCCACTCAGCCAGGTCGGCACCGGCACAGAAGGTGCGCCCGCTGGCGGTCAACACCACCACGCGCACGGCAGCGTCGGCGTTGAAAGCATCGAGCAAGCTATGCAGGTGCTTGAGGGTCGGGATGTCCAGCGCGTTGCGTTGCGGCCCCCGGTTGAGGGTGATCCAGGCAACGCCTGCTTGCACTTGGGTGAGCACGGGCGAATCGGTGGTCATGGCGTCCTCGAATTATTTTAGTTGGCCTGAGGGGTGCGACATTGCGAGATACTAAACGAGTGTTCAGTAAGGTGGCAATCGGCAAACTGCAAATAGTTTCGGCAGGGGAAAAATCGTTTGTATAGAACCCTCAGGGCTTGAGGTGGTAACGCTGGCGACCGCCGTTTGGCAGCCCGTCGACCCAGGCTTCGCAGATTTGAATGCCCTGCTGCGGGGTAAACGTGCCCGGGTTGAGCCCCGACTCCAGCCACAGCCCGTCAAGCAAGGCGCTCAAGCCAATGGCGGCGAGGTCGGCATCAAAATGCTCCCAGCCCTCCTCCCTGGCCATGTCGGTCAGCGCCGAACGCATGATGGTGCGGTACTCGCCGTAAGAGTGTTCGTGGGCCTGATTAATCGCCGGCGCCGTCTTGACCGCGCCCCAGAACACCAGCCAGGCATCCAGCAACTGCGGGTCGAGCAATTCGGCAGAGAACGAACCACGGAACAACGCCGACAGCCGCTCCCGCGGCTCGGGCGGCGCATTTGCCATCGTCTCGCGCAGCAGGCTCATGACCTGGCCTGTGATCGAGCGATAGGCCTCAGCCACCAGCTCATCCTTGCCTGAATAGTGGTGGCTGATCAGCCCCACCGACACTCCGGCCTCAGCGCTGATCTTGCGGATCGACGCGCCCTGAAAGCCATCCCGCTTGAGGCACGTCAGGGTCGCCTGGACCAGGTTGGCCTTGCGCAATTGCGGGTCCATCCGCGAAAAACGGGATTCCTGGGTCATGGGGCGATTTCCTGCGGTTGAGTCGGCTGCACGACTCTACATCAGTCGCGATACCCCGGCGACTGTCGTTCCGGCATTCGCCGCAAGGCTTTCCAGAGCCGGTCGAGGCTCCTGGGGCGACTACCCACCGACGTTGTAGGCCGCTGGCGCAAATGGAGACGTTTCCTACGGGAACTGGCGATAGAGGCGCGGCGGCCATTAGTGGTGAGAGGAGGAACGGCTTGCTATAAAAATGGCTGGTTCTTTTCGAAGTGGTCGCCATGAAAGTACTGCATTTGCTGTTTGGGAAGCCGACTCAGAATGATTGGGAGCGGGTGAAAGCCGTCAAGTCCTATAAAACCTGGAAGATCTATGACTGCGGTATAGGCGTCGACGCCGTGGAGGTCGCGGAGTCAGAGAATTACCAGGAGGCGACACGTCAGGCCCGTAACGTAGAGGTCGACGACTCATGGGCTTGCTGATCATCGTGCCGTTACTGGTGAGTGGCTACATGGTCTGCATCAAGCACCCATATTTCTCCAATCGGCTGCATCGGTTTCAGGGGCAACTGCTCTACCTGCAGGTTGCGAGACTGGGCATGGTTTGCCTGATCGTCGCGACGATTTTGAGTGCTGTGACACTTGCACTGTCAAAGCAGAATATCCAGCTCGCAGGGCACGCAATCGCGACTGACTACAGCACCTATCTGGGCTCGCTGTTGGTACAACTCGACATTGCCAATGAGAAAAACTGCGCACTGTGGGTGTTTCTAATACAGGTGGGACTCACCGCCATGCTACTCCCGGTGTGCTGGGCAAACCTCTACATGAGCTTGAAAAAGCAGTTGCTGACATTGGAGTCGGACGAGCAGTTCCACTATCTGCTATCGCTGGATGTTCTTGAAGGTAACCCCCTCAGGATTTTACTGCGGGAGTCGATAGAGCAGCGAGTTGCATGTATGTTCAGCCTGAGTGACCGCAAGGTATATGTCGGTATTGTGGTGTTCGTCGGCGCACCGACTGAATCCGAGGGAATTGATCACGCGTTTTCCCTGCTCCCCATCCTCAGCGGCTACCGGGACAAGGACACCCTTGAGGTCACATTTACGACCAGTTACTCCGATACAAACGTGCCGCAGCCCATTCTGCTGATCCAGGAAAACATCGTCTCTGCCACGCGCTTCGACTTCAACACGTGGCGTACTTTCCAGTCCCGCAAAAACACTAAAGCGCGACAGGGCCACGTCTATCCACATCGCCCCGCGCGCTCCATGAAAGCGTCACGCGCCTGCGCATGAGGCGCCGTGGCTTTTTTTAACGCAACCACACTCGTGACTTTTGGTAAAAAGTCCTTTTCGGGTTCGACGGTTTTTCCGAAGGAACGACGGGCGGATACTCGACTCCATTGTTCACACACCCTTCAGGAGTTACTGATGTCCACCCCCATCCAAAACGTCCCGGCCTTTGGCCTTGGTACCTTCCGCCTAAAAGGCCAGGTGGTGATCGACTCCGTGAGCACCGGCCTGGAGCTGGGCTACCGCGTCATCGACACCGCACAAATTTATGAGAACGAAGCCGACGTCGGCCAGGCCATCGCCGACAGCGGCGTCCCCCGCGACGAGCTGTTTATCACCAGCAAGATCTGGGTCTCCAACTTTGCCGAAGGCCAGTTGATTCCAAGCCTCAAAGAGAGCCTGCGCAAACTGCAGACCGACTACCTGGACCTGACCCTGATCCACTGGCCATCGCCGGAAGACCAAGTGCCCGTGGCAGAATTCATGGGTCAACTGCTGGAAGCCAAGCGCCAGGGCCTGACGCGCCAGATCGGCATTTCCAACTTTACGATCGACCTGATGAAGCAGGCCATTGCCGCCGTGGGCGCCGAGAATATCGCCACCAACCAGGTGGAACTGCACCCCTACCTGCGCAACCAGAAAGTAGCGGATTTCGCCACGGCCAATGGCATCCAGATCACCTCGTACATGACCCTGGCCTACGGCGAAGTACTCAAAGACCCGGTGATCCAGCAGATCGCCGAACGCCATCAAGCCACCGCGGCGCAAGTCACCCTGGCCTGGGCCATGCAGCTGGGCTATGCAGTGATCCCGTCGTCCACCAAACGCGCCAACCTGGAAAGCAACCTCAAGGCCCAGCAACTGACCTTGAGCGCTGACGACATGGCAAAAATCGCAGGCCTGGAGCGCGGCCATCGCTTGACCAGCCCCAAGGGCATTGCCCCGAATTGGGACTAAACCCCGGCCGCCGGCATGCGGGATAACGCCCGCAGCCACGGCACTACCCGCAGGCCTCTGGTGGGTTCGGGTGGGTCGATCATGGCCATAAAGTGTTCGAGGTTGACGCTGTCCGGCACACCGGGCAGCCGTACCCGCACCGCCGACGCTGTGTCGGCAGGTGCGCCCGGTTCCAGAGGGTCGTAGACAAACATGTGGCGCACCTGAGGCAGCGACTCACCGCTGTCGGGCGCCAACCCCGAATTGATGATCAGCAGGTCAAATGGCTCGGCCGGGATGGCGGTGAGAATCTGCACTTCTTCGAAGGTTTGCACCGGGACAAGCCGGTGATACCCCAATCGATTCAGTAGTGTTTCGATGTGCCGTCGTTGCAGGTGCTGGTCATCGGCAATCAGGATGGTCAGTGCTTTGTTCGGCATGGCAAACCCCTGGGCAGGCTGTGCTCGTCGGTGAGCGAGGCCCATTCTCCAGACATATCCCGAAGACAAAATCAGTCTTTTTCCCGCTTTACGTAGGAAATATCCCAAACCCGTCCAATAGCCTTAAACGCCATCAACGCTGATTGCAAAAAGCACTCAGCCCGGCGTGTAACGCTTCAAGCGCTTTGCCAACTGCCTCGACTGCCGAGGGCAACGCGGTGGAATCCTGCCGCTCGCATACCCCCTCCAGTGCCTCGCAACTGGCGATTAATGCGTTGGCTTTGACCATTCGCGCACCGCCCTTGACTCGGTGTGCAAGGTCGTGAAGCGCGTGAAACTGGCCCTTGAAAGCCTGCGATGACAGCAGCGCGCGGTCCGCTACCAGGCTTTCGAGCAGCGTCAGCAAAAGCGCCGTGAGCGCGGCATGATCGTCGTCCGTCAGCGTCATCAGCGCACTCAAATCAAACGCCGGCGCCATTTCAGCAGGCGATGGGCTGGCGGTAAGCGAGGCCAGTGCCGACCGCAAATCGTCAAGCCCAGCGGGTTTGAACAGGCAACCATCCATGCCCGATTGTCGACAGCGCTCGGCTTCCTCGGGTTGTGCATTCGCGGTAAACCCCAGCAGCAGGCACGGAATCAGGCCTTGTACGCGCTCCAGCTCACGGATGCGACGCGCCAAAGCGTGGCCATCCATGAAGGGCATATTCAGATCAGTAATCACCACATCAGGATGGCCGGTTTTCCACTGTTCAAAACCTTTGGCACCGTCTTCGGCCGTGGTGACTTGATGCCCCAGATGGTTCAGTTGACGCGCCAACAGCATGCGGTTGGCCGGGTAATCATCCACCACCAGAGCGACTAACGCACGGGTCTGCGGAGCAGGCGCGGCAGCGGCTGACGCCTCAACCGGCAGCGCGTCGGTCCTGGCCAATGCCAACCCTACATCGACCCGCGTCCCTTTACCGAGCACGCTGCTCAACTGCAACGTGCCGCCCATCATTTCACACAGGTTTCGGCTGATCACCAACCCCAACCCCGAACCGCTGCGCGCCGATTGCTCGTTATTGCTGCCCTGGATAAACAGGTTGAACAGGCGTTTCTGGTCTTGGGCGCTGATGCCCCTGCCGCTGTCTTCCACGGATAATTCCAGGTTCAAATGGCTGGCGTCGGAGGACGGCGAACTGCGCCCAACCAGTAACACGTGGCCCTGGGAGGTAAACTTGATGGCATTGCTCAGCAGGTTGGACACCACCTGCTTGAACCTCAAGGGGTCGATCAGCACCGGGTAATCGATGGTTGGGGCAAGCTCCACCTGCAACGCCAGGCCTTTTTCCCGCGCCAGCCCTTCGAATACCCGCGCCACTGACGTCAGCAATTCATGCAGGTTGGCAGGTTGCAGGGTGAGCGACAGATGGCCGGACTCGATCCGGGCGATATCCAGAATGTCGCCGATCAACTCAAGCATGCTGCGCGAGGCAACCGACGCCACCTCCAGCGCATCGCGATCGGAGAGACTCAGGCTGGAATTTTCGAGGACCAGTTCGAGCATTCCGTTGACCGCGTTTATCGGCGTGCGGATCTCGTGGCTCATGGTCGCCAGAAACGTGGTCTTGGCGCGGTTGGCAGCGTCGGCTTCGTCCTTGGCTTCCTGCAACTGGCCCAATAGCTGCTGCCGCTCGCTGACGTCCACCCAGCCGCCAATAAGGCCCACCACCTGCTCATCGCCGTCTCGGTACGGCAGCATCCAATGGTAAATAGTCAACACCGTGCCGCCGGGTATCTTGAGTATCCGGTCATGGATCAGCGGCTCCCCGAGGTCCATCAGCCGCAGGTAGTCCTCGTGAAAAGACCGCGCCTGGGGGGTGTTACCGGTATCGGTTTCAACCACCGTCTTACCGATCACCTCTTCCAGCCTGAAGCCAAACACGGCCAGGTAAGCGCTGTTGCACGCCATTAACCTGCCCTGGCGGTCGCGCACATAAATCGGGTGGGGCGTGTCATCAATCAAGACACGCATAAAGCGCATCTGGTCGCTCAACGCGCGTTCGGCCTGGGAACGTTTGCGTATCAGCCCGCGCAGGTAAATCGCCCAGCCCAGGGTCATCAGCAGCAACAGTGCCACCAGGCCGAACCCTTGAATAATCGCCGTGCGATGGCGCAGCCAATGGTCTTCGGTGACCACGTCCGTGCGCCATGGGCTGATCAACTCTTCCATTTCCTGAGGCGGAATACTCAGCAGCGCCTTGTCCAGAATTGAATACAGCTCCAGCTGGCCCCGGTTGACGCCAAACGTCATACGCGCGGGTTCAGAGCCGACCGTACTGCTCACCCGCAAGGCGTCGCGGTACTGAAGCGCGATCAGGTAGCGCGCGTTGACCAGGGAATTGATGGCGCCCTCCGCGTCGCCGCTGGCCACCAGCGCCATGGCATGTGTGGGGTTCCTGGCCTCTACAAAGTGGATGCCGGGGTAATCGCGGTTGATGACCTCACGCAGCGCATTACCATGGGTCAGCGCGAGACGCTTGCCGACCATGTCTTCCAGGGTCGTGGTCACGGCGTCGCCATTGCGGGTAATCAGCACAAGCGGAGTGGTCAGGTAGGGCCGGGTAAAACGCACCTGGTCAGAGCCCTCGATGCTGGGCGTCACTACCGCCATCATGTCCGCCCGGCCTGCGCTGACCGCGTCGATCTGCTCAAGCATTGATCCGCCCGCCACCACATCGAACTTTAACCCGGTACGCAAGCTGATCCGGGACAACACATCGGCGCTCAAGCCCTCCTGTTGCCCTTGTGCAGTAAAGGATGCCAGCGGCAGCATCTGGTCGGACGCGACCACCCTGACCCGCGAGTGCTTTTCCAGCCAGCGCTGCTCACTGGTGCTCAAGTGCAGCCGTTCGGCACCCAGCAGCCCCAGATTGCCACCGCTCCACCGGCGCAATACTTCCATCTGCTGATCCGCCGGGATCGCTCTGAGCGCGGTATTGATGATGCGCAGCAACCGGGTGTTTTCACGAGAAACGGCAAAGGCAAAGGCGTTCGACTCCAGCGCGGAGAAGTCCGACATGCTCACGTTGTTGAGGTGGTTGCGGCTGATCTGGTAGTTGGCGGTGATGGCGTCTCCGAGGTACACATCGGCCTTGCGAAACGCAACGGCGCCAATGGCTTCGAATATCGACGGAAACAACTGAATCTGCGCCTTGGGGTAGAAGGCTTTAACCACGTCGGGCTGCATATAGTGATAAAGCATCGCCACGCGCTTACCGGCCAAATCCTCCGTCAGGGACTGGCTGTCGCCGGCTCGGGTGACCAGCACCGGTTGATCATTGGCGTAGGATCGCGACAGCACCAGGTCTGTATCACCGGCTTCAAAACCGTTGGCAGAGCCGAGGAAGTCGATCGCACCGCTCTTGAGCGCCTCGATCACCTCGTCACGGGTATCGTAACGCCGAACCTCGATGGTGACGTTCAGGGCCTCGGCGAGCAACCGCGCGAAATCGGCGGTGATGCCTTCAATTTCGTCTTTGTTGTTGCTCAGCTCGAACGGCCCGTAATCGGGAGAGGACGCCCCCATCGTTAACGTGCGCCGCTCGCGCAACCAGTTCCAGTCAGCGTCCCTGAGCTCGACGGTTTGGCCGTTAAACCGGGAGTGCCCCAGCAACATCAGCGTCTGCGGCTCATCAACCGCCAGTGTCGTCGAGGGCGACAGGCTTATCAGCAGGGTGATGATGAGCCGTCGAACCGAGACAAGGTTCATTGGGCGTTAAATCAGGCCGTTACGCTTGGCGAACGCCGCCATGTGCACCACAGAATCGATGTTCAATTTCTCCTTGAGTCGCGTCCTGTAGGTGCTGACGGTTTTGTGGCTCAGCAGCATATTGGTGGCGATTTCGTTATTGCCCAAACCCAGGGCAAGCATGATCAATACCGCCAGTTCGCGGTCTGAAAGCGATTCCACCAGCATTTTTTCCGTGGCCTCCAGGTCGTCACGGCGCACGGAGCTGGTCGGCAAACTGGGAAAACAACTGTAGTTGGACATCACGGCCTTGATCGCCTTTTGCAGCTCGTCCAACTCGCCAGTCTTGGCCACAAACCCCATGGCGCCAGCGCGCATGCAGCGTGCGGAAAAGAAATCCGCACGGTATGACGTCAGGACCAAAATCTTGCACGGCAAGCCCAGCGCCTTGACGCGGCTTATCACTTCCAGCCCGTCGAGCTTGGGGAGTGACAAGTCGAGAAGGATAAGATCCGGACGCCCCAATCTCGCCATCTGCACGGCATCTGCACCATTTCCCGCTTCCGCTATTTCAGTAAAACCTTCTAGTTTGAGTAGATGTTTTACCGTGGCGCGGATAAACGGATGGTCGTCGACTATTAACGCTTTATTCATAAAACCCACCTGAGAGGATCAATACCCTTACACATCACACCGAGCACAGGTACCTGTAAGAAATGACAGTGCCGACCAGCGGTACTGCCCTCACTCACGCCAATAGTCAGGCTGTGCGGGGTCCCTTCGATTGAAAACATGTCGCACGTACAGCCAAACCGGTACCGCCGGCTAGCTGGAAGCGCGCAACATTAGCAACGAAACGACGTTTCGCCCGAAGGGATAATCCCGACTTGATGTAAGACTTTTCCTCACGATGTATAACCAATCCAGCGTCTCAACTCGCATTAAGCGCATAGCCTAATCAGTGGTGCTCGGGCTCCAGAATGCCTGCACCACCAGGCTGGAGGTGGAGATACGCGCCACCAGCGCGTCCAGTTCGTCGCCGTCCACCGAGGTTGCCGCCAGCGTGGCTTCGATTTCCACCTCTTCGCTGCCAAACGGCCGAACGTCGACGTCGCTGGCCGGGTAGTTGCAGCGTGCCAGTTCGGCTTCCAGCAACACCATGACCGCCTGTTGCTGGCTGCGCCGGGCGATGACATACAAAATGTTGGTCACCTCGGCCGACACCACATCCATCGGCTGGCGGTTGATGTTATTGACGATCGGCCGCAGCAGGGTATTGGCCGCCAGCACAAACAGCGTGCCCAGCAACGCCTCAAGGATCAGGTCGGCACCAGCGCAAGCGCCTACTGCGGCCGAAGCCCAGAGGGTGGCGGCGGTGTTGAGCCCCCGCACATTGCCTTCTTCGCGCATGATCACACCGGCACCCAAAAAACCGATGCCCGAAACCACGTACGCGACCACCCGCACCGCGCCCTCCGCGCCGCCGAGGCGGTTGGCCATGTCGACAAAAATCGCCGCGCCCACCGCCACCAGCACGTTGGTGCGCAAACCCGCCGTGCGCTGGCGGTACTGGCGCTCGAAACCGATCAAGCCGCCCAGGACAAACGCCGCCGTCAGGCTGACTACGGTATCCACGAGGGAGTTGAGGTTGATGTTGTCGATTGCTTGCATGAAAAATCTCCTCTGATGCAGCGGCGGAGTCATTTCGCCGTTGAACACTGCGCGAGCCCGCTTTACCGCAAGGGCGGTAAACCTGGCACCCAGCAAGGAAACCTTCGTGCAGGTACGACCGTCTGCACCGCGCCGGTTTTAAGCGCGCAGCCAGCCAGGCCCGCCCAGCCAAAAAGGCAGGCGCGTTCGCAGCAGCCTGGATCAATCCAGGTGCCTGATCAGTGTCGAAGAAAGGGGATTCGGGCAGGTGCCAGGACTGGCCGCTGCCGGGATGCCGCTTCTCGCTTTTTGAGGCGAGACAACGGCATCGGAAAAATGCGCGTTACCTTGCCAAGTAGGTGCCGATTACTGGAACCGGCCGACAACTGTCACTCGAACAAGTACCCACTGAGGGTCTCCGCTATTGATGAAAACGCGCGGAGTTTACGCGCCGATGACAGGCGAGTAAACCGCAGGAAAATTTACCGGGATGATTCTTCAGGGTGGGTTCAGAAACTGGCGATTAACTGTGGGAGCTGGCTTGCCTGCGATGGCGGAGTGTCAGGCAACATCTTTATCACTGATTGACCGCCATCGCAGGCAAGCCAGCTCCCACACGGGCTCGAACGACTAATCGACAATCCTGATTTTCACGTGCGCGCCGTCAGGCAAATCCTTTATCTCCAGCGCCAGGTCGCCGCTGAACCGGACCTGCTCGACATGATCAATCCGACGCACATTGCCGATGGCGTACTCGCCACCCAGCACGGGTGAAATAACCAAATGGTAGACCTGCCCAGGCTCCAAAGGCCCAAGCACATCCTCAGCCTGCTCCACCATCGGTTGCAGGTACCAGTCCTGCAAAAATGTCTGGTCCCTGGACAGCTCATCCAAGGCTTCACGCGTTTGGGCAATCACCTCGCACGAAAGCCCCTCAGGGCACAGTCGCCAATAACGCCCCTGTGCATCCTTGATCATCAAATTGCCAAATGCTGTAGACCCGACAACTTCAACGGGATCAATGCCGACCCAGCCCCAGCTGTCGCGTATCGCTTGAACCATGTCCATGCAGCCTCCTTGCGCAAAAAATCTCAATCATCGCGAGTGAGTACTTCCAGCAGCTCAATCTCAAAACGCAAATGGCTGTTGGGTTTGATATGCGCGCCCATCGAACGCTCGCCGTACGCCAAATGCGCTGGCACATACAGCGTACGCACGCCGCCCACCTGCATACCCATGAGGCCTTGATCCCACCCTTTGATCACACGCCCGGTGCCGATCACACACTGGAAGGGTTTGCCACGTTCCCAGGACGAATCGAACACCGTGCCGTCTTCCAGGGTGCCGGTGTATTGCGTGGTGATCAGCGCGCCCTTGACCACGGCTTTGCCGTCGCCCACGCGGATATCGGTAACCTGGAGTTCGTCGGTGCTCATGGCAGCTCTCGTTGAATGCGCAAAGGCTCTGGTTTTCCCAGAATCGGGTGGGTTTGGCAAGTGTAGGAACAGTCTGGCTGGCGACATTTCCCTTTAACTTGCAGGACGTTTCCGAGAGAATCCCAACCGCTTGCGCCGCTCATTTTCCATGGCTAGTCTGCGTCGGTCACTGCCACTTCAGTGATTCGGGGTTTGGTAGACCACGAGTGATTAGGCGCAAGGCGCCCCCTTCTGCAAGGCGCTTTTTTTCGGCCCTGCGTTATGGTGGCCGTGCGTAGGGCACCTTCGGGTGCACCGGGTCCTAATCACCGGTCTACCAATCTGCGTACGGTCACCACCCTAAAAGTCGTTTGGTAGCGATGGTGGTGACATTCCAACTTTGGTTAGGAGTTAAATCATGGACAAACTTGTCCCCGCACCACCCGCTTCAGAACCTCCATTTTTCACCACTTCACAAGACTTAAGCTTCGAAGACGCCCTGGCCCACGCCAGCAGCGTGCTGCGCTGTGCCGCCGTGGCGGCGCAGACGGCAAGCCATCAACTGGAAGGCGATCCGCGCACCCTGGTCATCTCGGTATTGCACCTGGTGGACATGGCCAGCGTGATGGTCGATCGGTCGCTGGAGTGCATGCAGCCACCTGCATAGCTCCCCACGCACCACCCACCCCTGTGGCGAGCGGGCTTGCCCCGCGTTGGGCTGCGAAGCGGCCCCAATCAATGAGGAATGCGGTGTGTCAGGCAGGCCTCTGTGGCTGGTTTTGGGGCTGCTGCGCAGCCCAACGCGGGGCAAGCCCGCTCGCCACACAAGCCTGCTCAGCAACATAAGCCTGCTGGCCACATGCCCTAGAGCCAATGCCAGAACCGGCTCCAGAACCCTCGCCCCAAATCATCCTTGCACCCGGCATATTGCGCCGCATACATCTGCGAACGTGCCTGCACCTTGCTCGCCACCGGCGGCAGCCAGGCTTTGGCAGCATAGGTGCGCTGGCGATAGCCGCCCCAGCCTTCGTGGTAGTTCAGGTATTGGCCGTAAGCGTCGTATTTGTAGACGCCGTTGATGGTGTAAGTCTTGTCCATGTACCAGCCAACAAAATCGATGGCATCGTCGAAGTCCTGGCGGCTGGCGCCGGTGCGGCCGGTGCTTTTCTGGTAGTCCTTCCACACTTCATCCTTGGCCTGCGCGTAGCCGGCGGCGGTAGACACACGGCCCCAAGGGATGATCCACAGCAGGTACTTGCGCGGGGTCAAGGCGTTCTGACGGAAGCCCGATTCCTGATACATGATGGCGAACGGCACCTGAATCGGCACGCCCCAACGCTTTTGCGTGACCTTGGCGGCGTCGTACCAGTCGTCCTTTTCACGGAAGATGCCGCAGATGTCATTCGGCGTGCGTGGCGGCGAGGTGCCGCACGCCGCCAGCAAGGAGGTGAGTACTAACAGTCCGACGGCTTTGCCTGCGCTCAAGGGGCACCTTTGCGTGATTCGCGTAAAAGGCCGCTATTTTACGCATTCATTCAGGCAGATAGGTTATCGGGTTCGCTACAACCAGTGCTTATCAGGGAATTTGAAGTGTCAGAAGCGGCGCCCTTCAACTGAAGAAACCGGATCAACTGTGGGAGCTGGCTTGCCTGCGATGGCTTCACTGCGGTGTCACTGAAAGATCGCCCTGCCCACATCGCCAAGACTGCCAGTGCAGGGTCGACCCCTGACACTAGCAGGCTTGAAGGCAGTAAAAAGCAGCGTCCCTGCTGCCATCCTGTTTACGCCAAAGGCACGCGACGGCTGGTCAGCGCGAAGCGGCCGACGAAGAAGCTCAAGGCTACGCCCAGCAGCAACATGGCCAAGGTGCTCCAGGCCGCGCGGGAGAGCTGTTTGGCAGCGACTTCAGCGGCTTCACGGGCTTTTTGTTCGGCCTGCTGTTTCAGCTCATCAACCTTCTGCATGGCTTGTTCGTAAGCCTTGGCATAGTTGTCGACGATCTGCGTGGCTTCTTCTTTGCTCTTGCCAGTGCGGGCAGCCACGATGTTGACCAGCGCGTCTTTATCGGCAGCATTCAGCGCCGGTTCACCGGAGGCTTTAACGCGCTCAAACCACTGCTTCAACTGGTCGCTTGCCTGGGCAGGGTTGGTGGCTGCGTCGGTAGCCGTTTGCTTGCCATCGGCTGCAGCCTGGTCGGTTTTCTGCTCGACGTTGGCCGGGTCCAGTTCAGGCTTGCCGCTTTGCTTGAGCAAGGTATCGAGTTCGCCCTGCAGGCTGTTCCAATCCAGCTGGATGCCCTGCTCATTCAGTTGCTGCTTGACGCTGTCGCCAATGCCTGGCGCTGCCGCTGCGATGCCGCTACCGGCTGCCGACAGGCCTTTGCCCACCACATTGCCAGCCGTCCCCACAACGCTTGCGGCCAGCCCGGCCAGCAGCCAGGTGGTGAGCAAGGTGGTCAGCGTCCAGGTCAGTACGCCGTGCAGGCCGCCACGGTCCGGCGCGGTACGCCCGGCCACGAACGCACCCAGGGCAATCGATACCAGCGTGGAGACAAACAGCCAGATTCCGGCGCCTGTGCCGAAACCGCTGAGCGGGTTGCCGGCCTTCATCGGGTCGACCGCGCTGGCACCAATGGCAGTGCCCAGCACACTCAGCACCAGGTAGGTCACCAGAGCAATTGCACTACCGGCCAATACCGAGCTCCATGACACACGAAACAGCGAGCGATTAGTTTCATAGACAGTGGTCATACAAAGGTCCTTCAAAAGTTTATAGGAGCAAGGCAAAGTGCCTTGATGGTGTGAGTGTGGCGAAACGACATCTGTTCAGTCGTGGCGCAAATGCACCAGATCGTCTGGTGCATTCGCACTCCCTGCTCATCACATTCTCTGCACTATCCTGAAGCGCGGATGTCGATGTTTTCATGCGCTTTTTATTCGGGAGAAATCATGAGCCAGTCCGTCCTCACCACAGAAACCAACCGCCGCCAGTTGCAGCAGATCATCTCGGGGCTATCCGACGGGGTGATTCTGGCCGAGGTCGACCAGACGATTTTGTGGGCCAATGAAGCGGCGCTGACCATGCATGGGGTCGAGGCGGTCATGGCACTGGGTGCGAATACCCGGGAATACGCCGAACGTTTTGCACTGCGTTACCGCAACAATCACCCCGTGCAGCTGGACAGCTACCCTCTTGCGCGTGCAGCGGCGGGCGAAGAATTCAGCGATGTGGTTGTGGAAGTCACGCCCGCAAGCGACCAGGACCGAACCTGGGTGCACCGGCTGCGCAGCCTGGTGATCACGGATTCTCGCGGCGAGCCGGAATTACTCGTGCTGATCCTCAGCGACGCTACCGAATGGGCCAGCGCCGAGCAGCGCTTCGAAAAAACCTTCAACGCCAACCCGGCGCCGGCCGTCATCTGCCGCCTCAGCGACCTGCGCTACATCAAGGTCAACCAGGGCTTCCTTGAAATGACCGGGTATAACCGCGATCAGGTGATCGGTAAATCCGTCTACGAACTGGACGTACTGGAACAGGCCGAACGCAAGGACCTGGCCATCCAGCGCCTGGGCGAAGGCGGGACCATTCCGCAGATGCAGGCCGAGCTGAAACTGCCCGATGGCGGCAGCAAGCTGGTGATCGTTGCCGGCCAGCCGCTGGACATGAACGCCGAAGATTGCATGCTGTTTTCGTTCATGGATCTGGAGCCACGGCGCAAGGCCGAGATCGCCCTGCGTCAGAGTGAGGAGCGCTTCGCCAAGTCGTTCCGCCTGACGCCAGTGCCGACCCTGGTGTGCGGTGCCGCCAACCGCCAGGTGGTGGACATCAACGATGCCTTCATGAATCTCACCGGCTATACCAGCGAAGAGCTGATCGGCAAATCCATCGAAGACATCGACTTTATCGACAGCGCCCAGGCGCGCGCGCAGATGTTCGCCAGCCTGGAAAAAGCCGGCAACCTCGACGGTCAGGACCTCAAGGTGCGCAAAAGAGGCAATGAAGTGATCGACTGCGTGGTGTCTGCCGACACCGTCACCCTGGAGGGCGTGCCCTGCTACCTGATGGTGATGATGAATATCACCGAACGTAAACGCTCGGAGCTGGAGTTAGTGTCGGCCATTGAGGAGGTCATGCAGGACGCTTCGTGGTTCAGCCAAACCCTGATCGAGAAGCTCGCCAACGCCAAGAGTGTTAACAGCGCTAACCTGCCAAACGTGTCCTTCACCGACCTCACTGCCCGGGAACGCGATGTATTGGGCTTGATTTGCGAGGGCCTGGCCGACAAGGAGATCGCTTCGCGCCTGAAACTGGCGCCCAACACCGTGCGTAACCACGTGGCCACGGTGTACTCCAAGCTGGGGGTGCACAGCCGCAGCGCCGCCATCGTGTGGGCCCGTGAACGCGGGCTGTTTGCCGGTGAGTTGCGCGTAAAAAACAAGCCTTGAAAGTGCAAATGCACTAGTGCGACTAGTGCGAATTCGCCTTATTGCGGCGCGGGTCAATCACTAACCTTTAAGGCATCGAATTGATGCCCTGAAGGAACCCGCATGTTTACCGTCTCTCAACTGCGCAACTGCATCGAAGAAGGCCTGTCGCCGCTGACCTGCGAATTTACCTTGTGCCGGGATGCATCGCTCACGCTTAAGGTGTTCGACGCCGAGACCGGCCGGGTCGACCTGGTGGTCACCGGCATCAGCACCAACCGGCTGCAGACCCCGCAAGATGTAGAAAAAATGGTCGAAGAGCTGCGCTACGAGCTGCAGAGCAACAACGTGGGCAAGCTCACGCTGGATGATTTGCCTTTAGCGACAAACTCATAAGCCAGAACATCCCGCCCTGACGCAAAACGCCCCTGGCCTGTAAAACAGGTTGTAGGCTGGCCATCTCCAGCACCCACCACAGCACGCGGGTGGACAGCGCAACGCCAACCAACCCCAGCATGAACCTACCCTGGCCGGTGACCCGCCACTGGCTCACCTGCACCAGCACCGTGGTCAGCAAAGCTGCTGACAACGGTGCTGGTGCAGGGCAAAAAGCCCATCACTTCTTGACGGGCGTGATCTCAAGAATGGTGCCATTGGTGGTCTTGAGCAGCACGTACCGGTCGCCAACCCGCGCCCATTGGCTGTCGTCTTCAGGCGCTTTGAGGCCGTGTTTTTTCCAGTCACTGACAGCCGATTCCTTACGCATCAGCATATCCGGGGCGCGGTCACCTTCCTTGAGGTCGCGGCTGTTGATGTTTGAAGGCTTCACGGTTTCCTGAGGCGTATCACCGGCTTGCACGACAAAACTGGCGGTGGAGAGGCTGGCGGCAACCAGCAGGCAAGCTGCGAGGGATCTGGATTTCATGGGTGCTCCTTAATTAATGACGCGTACCCAGGTTCCGACCGCAGGCGCGCGAAATCATTCAGCCTGCTAACCTTGCGCCAGCCTATTCTCGAGTCCGACAACAATGAAAACGGTCCTGACCCGAACCAAGCTTATCGCCAGCAGCCTCGTGGTTGCGTCCGTGATCGGCGGCGCAGCGTATTACCTGATCGACCGGCAGATGGTCACAGACCTGGTGGGCGGGGCCGAGTACAGCGAAGACCAGTTGAATGAGGGCGATGTTGCAGACCTCCATACACTCACATTGCCCGAAGCTAAAAAGCGCCTGAACTACCTGGTGCTTGATGCCCGTGACAGCATCAACCAGATTGCAATGATGGAAAGCCTGCGGCTGGAAATTTCCCCGGCGTCAAAAACCGACAAGGCCGCCACCGAACAAAAAGAGCTGCGCTATGACGAGCCATTCGTGCCCTTCCCTGCCGCCGAACTGAACACCGCGCTGGAAGCGCTCAACACGCAAACACCTGCGTTTGATCAGGTGTTCTTTGACCGCCAGTCCGGGCTGAAGCTGGACGTGGAACCGATCCGCGCAGTGCTCAAGCGCGGCGCCCTGCCAGACCAGCGCCAGGAAGAACGCTATGCGGTACAGACCGTGTATTGGCGCGATGGCACGCAACAACCGTTTGCCGCCGCGGGGGTTGAAAACGCTGAAAGCGAAGACACTACCCAAGCCGAGCTCAAGACCAATAAACCGGTGGAGCGTGTCAGTGTCGCCCTCACTTATCAGTCTTACCCAGCCTTCAGGAAAATCGTGCTGGACCCGGCCCACCCCAAAGCCTCCGGCGCAGAGGGCGATACCTATCAACTGACCGCCCTGGCGGACGGCCGCGCCTCCCTGCTGTTGGCCACGCCGAACCACAAAACCTTCGTGATCCAGGGCCTGACCGCCGACGGCAAAACCCTCTACAGCGGCGGCAGCAGTTCCAATTCCTCGCCCACCGCCGAGCAAAAAGCCAACCTGCGCAGCTACTACGACGAACTGCTGCGCATGCAAGCGCAGTTTTCCAGCTACCAGACCAGTGCCGCGCTGCAGGAGCACCTCGAACACTTCGCCAAAAGCCTGCCGAACACCGCCAGCGCCCTGACCAACGTGCACGCCACTTACCACTTCGAAGACACCCCGGCGAGCATCGTGATTTACCTGCTCGACCCCGCGCAAACGCAGACCCTGACGCTTGAGATGCACAACAACGTACCGGCCCAGGCTCGCTACATCGCCTACGACAACGCCACGCAAAAAAGCGGCTTTATCGACAACAAGGGTCAGTGGGTGGTGCAGCCGCGCTTCGAGCGCATCGAGTACACCCAGATGCCGGACGTGTACCACATGCAGGTCGGCAGCACAGACCAGAAAGACGGTTGGAGTGAACTGCACTTCAAGTACTTCGCCTTTACCCCTGGCGCGAATGTGCTCAAACAATTGCCGTTCGACATCATCGAAAAGCCGATCAATGCGGACTTGATGATCGTCGAACGCGAAACCAATGGCCCCTACGGCGTGTACGACGTGAAGAAGCAACAGGTCGTGGTGCCGATGAAATACGTCAACGTGGCGGTGGTGGGCGACCTGTTCGTTGCCCGGCCGGGGCTGAAAACCTACGAGCGCGAAGCCGATTACGGCGTGTGGAGCCTGGCCGGCAAGGAATTGCTGGCGCCGCGTTTTTCCAGCATTGAAGTAATCGGCGACTACCTCTACACCACCTCGGGAAGAGACCAGCAGAGAGACGTCTACACCCTGAAACTGCAAAGGCTCAACCCGCCAGGCTCAACCGCCGTTGGCGCGTTCATCCAGGGCCAGCCGCAACTGGTACAAGACCGTAAAACCCAAAGATTCAGCCTGATCAACCCCCAAGGCAAAACCCTGCCCATCAACCTGCCCTACGACGAAGTCGAGCCCTTCTCCAACGGCATGGCCGTGGTAAAAAAAGGCGACCGCTACGGCGCCGTCGACACCGAAGGCAAGCTGCGTGTGCCGCTCAAATACACCACCCTCAACGCCTTCCAGAAAAACCTCGCCTCGGCGCAGATGGAAGGCGTCGAGGGCCTGGTGCTGATTGACCGCAACAGCGCCGTGGTAAAAAAACTCGGCTCGTACACCACCTATAACATTCCGGCCAACAGCAATGACGCCAGGTACAGCATCTGGGATGCGAACGAAGAAAACCGCGTCAATGTGTTTGATGCCGATGGCGTGCAGGTGGACAGCTACGAACGCGAATAGGCACAGGCTGTGCCGCCAATAACCTCAACAGGCGCAGATCCGTTATCATCGCGTTCTTTTACGAACAGATAAGGAAATCCTGTGTTCGATAGTGCTTTCTGGCTTATTTTCCTCGGCGTTTTTGTCGTGCTGGCGCTCTATGTCATTGGCCTCTATAACCAGCTGGTGAGTTTGCGCAACCGCTTCAAAAACGCGTTCAGCCAGATTGAAGTGCAGCTTAAACGGCGCCACGACCTGATCCCCAACCTGGTGGAAACCGCCAAGGCTTACATGACCCACGAGCGCGGCACGCTGGTCGCCGTTACCGAAGCGCGCAATATCGCTGCCAGCTGCCTCAAGGCCGCTGCGGCAGAGCCCGGCAGCGCGCCCTCGATGGCGCAATTGGGCAAAAACGAAGGCCGGCTCAACGTCGCCATGGATAACCTCAACGTGACACTTGAGGAGTATCCGGACCTGTATGCATCGGAAACGATGATGCAACTGAGTGACGAGATGACCCACACCGAAGACCGCATCGCTTATGCACGCCAGTTCTTCAACGACTCGGTGATGGAATACAACATCTTCCGACAGAAATTCCCCACCCTACTGTTGGCTCCAACTTTCGGCCATGGCACAGACGCAGCCCTCCTGGAGTTTGACGACAGCGAACAGATCCAACGGGCGCCTACCGTCTCATTCACCTGATTCCAGCCACGGACGGCCACATGAACTTTTTTGAACATCAGGCGCGCGCCCGACGCAACGCCACTTATCGCATGCTGCTGACGATCGGCATCCTGCTGACCCCAGCGATACTGTGGACCTACGTTTCGTCACTGATATTCGGTGAAGTTCATTGGTACGACCCCCTGGCAGTATGTGGGGTGATGCTGCCTTTCGTTGCCGCAGGTTATTGGTATCAAATCCGCAAACTCAAGGGCGGCGGCAGCGCAATAGCCGAGAAATTGGGCGCGGTCCTGATCAGCGATCAACCCGATGAGGATGACCGCTGGGTGCTGGATATCGTCGAAGAAATGGCTATCGCCTCCGGCAACCCGGTACCTGCGGTTTATCTGCTGGACACTGATGGCGTGAATGCCTTTGCTGCCGGGCGAACGCCACAGGATTCGGTCATCGCCGTGACCCTTGGCGCCTTCTACATCCTTAATTATGAAGAAATGCGCGCAGTCATTGCTGAGCTGTTCAGCCAGATTCAAAACAACGACATGCGAGTTGATGCACAAATGACAGGCGTCTACTCAGGCATAGCCTGTCTGGCGCTCCTGTTGGGCCTGGCGGGCGGCTATACACTCATCATCGGACTCGGCTGGGCTTACCTCGTGTTTCTGGCCATGTCGCGTGTCATCCGCGAGCGCAAGTACCTGGCCGACGCCGCGGCGGCGCAATTCACCCGTAACCCGCTGAGCGTAGCGAGCGCCCTGAAGAAAATTGGCGGGTATGAATACGGGTCAGTGATTGGGTGCCGCGAGTCGGAAGATTTCCTTCAGATGTATTTTGCAGCCCCGTTCGAAGAACTCGGCAAGCGCTGGGTCGCTCCTCACCCGCCACTCGAAAAACGTATTTGGCGCCTGGACCCCGATTGGGACGGCGAATACCCCGATGTTCCACCGCTGGAATCCTTGATGGGCGATGACGAACAGGCCGATGAAAACCTGCGTCGGTGGGAAGTGCTGGGCGCCGTTGGGGCGGCTGTCAGTGCAACCCACCAAACCGGTGAGGAACCTAACGCGTGGGACCTGTACCTGGCCAGGGTCGCGCTCGACAGCGTCTGCGATGTGGTCATCGCGGCCGCACGCCACCCGGATAGTGCCCGGGCGCTGATCTACCGGTTGCTGCTGTCTGATGACGCACCGTCACGCGAACATCAGGAGAGTCAGTTGCAGGGGTGCCCTGACCAGGAGATTCTCCACCACATGCAGGCATTGAAAGGCCCCACGGCGAATCTGGATCGCTACCTGCGCCTGCCTCTGATCGACCTTTGCGTTGCGGCGCTCAAACAGCTGACGCCGGCGCAGTACAAGGTATTGACCGACACCATAATGATCCTCTGCTCAGTTGATGCCAAAACCATTCTCACGGGCTGGGCCCTGGTGCAAATCCTCAATGCTCGTGTGCCTGGCAGGCGCCAGCTTCTGGGGCTATACGCACTCTCTCAACGCGAGAGCGACGTCACACTTCTGCTCGGACTTTTCGCCGCCATGGGTCACAGAAGCGACTCGCAGGCGGAGCTGGCTTACTACCGCGCCTGCGATGTGCTGCCCTTTTACACGGCGCCAATGGACGACCTCGACGAAGAGGACACCCTCAAGAGCCTTGATAAGCGCCTTACACGTTTGCGGCAACTCAAAAGCGAAGAAAAAGAAACCTTGATGGATGCCATCGCGGTCTGTATCGAAACCGACGGCCACATCACCCCCGAAGAAATCGAGCTAATGCGCGCGATGGCCGACGCACTCGACTGCCCTATGCCGGAGGGGCTGGAAACTCCCTCGTTTGAAACCGTCGACGCTGAGCTGTTGCCCGCATGAAATAAATCCTGTAATTTTTCATGAAATTATTCGACATAAATTTCATGAATCAACAAGACGAACTTCAGACCCTGGCCGTGCTGATCCACGACCTGCGCAAGCACAAGAAGCTCACCCTCGCCCAGCTCGCGCAGAAGATCGAACGTTCGGTGGGCTTTGTGTCGCAGGTCGAGCGCGGCCTGTCACGGCCCACCGTGGCCGACCTCACCGCCATCAGCCACGCCCTCGACGTGCCCACCACCTACTTCTACAGCTTACCCAAGCCCAAAGCGGTGGGTTGGGTCACGCGGCCCAACGAACGGCGCACGGTGTATTACGCCAACGGCATCACTGACATTCTCGTCTCGCCGAGCATGAACGGCGCCTTCTCGATGCTTGACAGCCTGTTGGCACCCGGCGCCAACAGCGGCGAGCAAACCATGAGCGACCGCGCCGAACAGGCCGGTTTTGTGCTCGAAGGTGAATTGACGTTGTGGGTGGAAGGCGAAGCCGACTCCGTGACGCTCTGCGCCGGCGACAGCTTCCACCTGGCCAGTTTCGCCCACTGCCGCTACGCCAACCTGACCGACCTGCCCGCCCGCGTGCTGTGGGTTTACAACTAGGAGCAACACCCGTGAAAAGCCATTCCTCCACGTTGCTGGCCGAAGTACGGACCTTTCGCCAGAACCACCCCGACGTGCGATATGTCGACCTGATCGCCCTGGACATTCCCGGGCATTTTTACGGCAAGCGCTACCCGGTGGAAATGCTCGAAAAAGTCGCCGCCGGCAGCCCTCTGAAGCTGCCGCAAAACGCCGTGCTGTTGGGGGCTCAGGGCGGGCTGTTCAAGATCGGCGACTATTGCTTCAACGACGGCGACCCGGATGCCAATCGCCGTCTGGTGCCGGGCACGTTGAAGCCGGTGAGCTGGGAGTCGCAACCTTTGGGGCAGATGCTGATCACCTCTGACGGCACCGAGGCGCCAATCGAATTCGAACCGCGCGAAGTGCTGGCCAAGGTGCTGGAGCGCTTGCAGCACAAGGGCATTCACCCGGTGGTGGCGTTCGAGCTGGAGTTCTACCTGTTCGACAAAAAACTCGACAACGGCTTTCCGCAATTTGCCCGCGACCCACTGAGCGAGGATGCCGACGACCAGCCCAACCTGCATATCGAGCGCCTGACGCGCTTCGGTGACGTGCTTGACGACATGGCGCAAACCGCCAAAGACCAGGGCATTGATATCACGGTGATCACCGCCGAGATCGGCCCTGGCCAGTTCGAGATCAATTTCGGTCACCTCGACGACGGCCTGCGCGCCGCTGACTGGGCCGCCCTGTTCTGCCGCAGCACGCGCGGCGTGGCGCTCAAGCATGGTTACCGCGCCAGCTTCATGGCCAAACCCTACCTGCAATACCCCGGCAGCGGCATGCACGTGCATGTCAGCCTGTATGATGGCGCGGGCAACAACCTGCTCGCCGCGCACCAGCAGCAACCCTTGCGCCACGCCGTGGCCGGTTGCCTGGAGTTACTGCCCCACTGCATGCCGATTTTCTCGCCGAATCACAATGCGTTCCGCCGTCTGGGCGGCACCGTCAACGCCGCCACCCGCGCCAGCTGGGGCTTTGAAGACCGTGATGCTTGCGTGCGCATCCCTGAGTCCGACCCGCGCAACCTGCGCATCGAACACCGTCTGGCGAGTGCCGACGCCAACCCGTATCTGGTGCTGGCGGCGATTCTCGTCGGCCTGGAGCATGGTCTTGAAGCCAAGCGCGAACCGATCCCACCGTTGAATGAAGACCGCAACAGCGGCACTGACTTTCCCGTGGACATGCTCGACGCCGTGCGCGCCATGAGGCACCAGCCGGTATTACGCGATAAGCTGGGCGGCGAATTTGTCGACGTGTACTGCGAGAACAAACGGCAGGATCACTTGGCCTTCCAGCAAGAGATCCATGCGCGGGAATATCGCTGGTTTCTTTAACGCCTCCTGGACTCACCGATGACCGACCAAAGCGCCCCGGCCCTCAAGGAAATCTTCAACGTCGAACGCCTGCAACACATCGCCACCGAAATGACGGCGGTGTACCCGGCATTCGACGCCAAGGGTTTTCTCAAACACGCCAAGGCCGGGCTGGCCGAGTTGTCGGTGATGCAGCGCATGGCACGGGTCAGCGAGAGCCTGCACGCGGTAATGCCGCTGGACTACCCGAACACCCTCACGCTGCTTTACGCCCTCGCGCCGCGTTTGAACAGCGCATTTGTCAGCCTGTTCCTGCCGCACTACGTGGCGAGTTATGGCCGCGATGATTTCAAGCGCTCGATGGCTGCACTCAAGCATTTCACCACCTTTGGTTCCGCCGAATTCGCCATCCGCCATTTCCTGCTGCATGACTTCAAACGCACCCTGGCAGTGATGCAGGACTGGTCGCTGGATGCCAACGAACATGTGCGCCGCCTCGCCAGCGAAGGCTCGCGGCCACGGCTGCCGTGGTCATTTCGCCTCGCCCAAGTGCAGGCCGACCCGCAACTGTGCGCGACGATCCTCGATAATCTCAAGGCCGACAGCAGCCTGTACGTGCGCAAGTCGGTGGCCAACCACCTCAATGACATCACCAAGGATGACCCGGACTGGGTGCTGAGCCTGATCGAGGGCTGGTCGCTGGATAACCCGCACACCGCCTGGATCGCCCGGCATGCGCTGCGCAGCCTGATCAAGCAAGGCAACACCCGCGCGCTGACGATCATGGGCGCCGGGGCCAGGGCCGAGGTGAAGATTCATCACCTGCAAGTTACGCCAGCGGTGATCAACCTGGGCGAGCGGATCAGCGTCTCCTTCACCCTCGAGTCAACCGCCGCCACCGCGCAAAAACTGGTGGTGGACTACGCCATCGACTACGTCAAAAGCGCCGGGCACAGCGCCGCCAAAGTCTTCAAGCTCAAGACCTACAGCCTCGATGCAGGTGAGCACCACAGCATTCGCCGCGAGCAACACATCCGCGAACTGACCACGCGCAAGCACTATCCCGGCACGCATCGGGTGCATGTGATGGTGAACGGGGAGCGATTAGGCAGTGCAGCATTCCAATTGCGGGACTGACGATAGCCATCGCCCCCGATCAACCACTGGCTTGCAGCTGGAAGTATCCACCCAAACTAAAGCCTGTCGCCCCCCCGCTCCTGTGGCGAGCGGGCTTGCCCCGCGGTGGGCTGCGTAGCGGCCCCAAAACCAGCCCCCATGGAGTGCCAGAAACACCGCATTCTTCTCTACTGGGGCTGCTACGCAGCCCAACGCGGGGCAAGCCCGCTCGCCACAACAGGCCTGTTCACAAGGGGTTTGAGTGTTGAGCCAAGGCCTGTAGAGACCGATGGTTATCGCACGCACACCAGCGTCTACACGTTTAATTCGGTTTCTCGCCGAGCAGCAACCCTTGCTCGCGCGCGCACAGCTCCACCACGTAATCCCACAACACCCGCAGCCGCACCGACTTGTGCAACTCCCTGCGCGAACTGATCCAGTAGCTGCGCGATATCCCCTCCCCCGGCAGCAACGGCACCAGGTCCGCATCACTCGCCGCCATAAAGCACGGCAACACCGCGATGCCCAACCCCGAACGCGCGGCCTGGTGCTGAGCAATCACGCTGGTGCTGTGGAACACCACCCGAGGGTTACGACAAAAGCTGCTGAGGAATTTCAGCTCCTGGCTGAACAGCAAGTCATCCACGTAATCGATCCAGGCATGGGCAGCGAGGTCTTCGCGTTTTTCAATCGGCGGGTTACGGTCCAAATAGGCGCGGCTGGCGTAGAGCGCGAGGCGGTAATCGGTGAGTTTGCGGGTGACGAGTTGGTCGACGCTCGGGCGCTCCAGGTGGATGCTGATTTCCGCTTCGCGGTTGAGGATGCTCACAAAGCGCGGCACGGCCAGCAGTTCTACTTCCAGGCCCGGATAGCGCTCGAATAGCCCGCCCATGCGACTGGCAAGGAACATCACCCCCAAACCTTCGGCCACACCCAAGCGAATCTTGCCCAGTGGCGCGGCAGAATGGGTGAGTTCGTCCTCGGCCAGCAAGGCGACGTTTTCCATGGCTTCGGCGTGTTTAAGCAGGGCTTCGCCAGCTGGGGTCAGTTCATAGCCCTGGGCGTGCTGCACAAACAGCGCGGTACCCAGGCTTTTCTCGATAGCCTCGATATGCCGCGCCACGGTGGCGTGGGTGGTTTTCAGGCGCTGCGCGGCAGTGAGCAAGCGGCCGCTGCGCTGCAACTCCAGAAAATACCGCAGGTCATTCCAGTCGAACATGCCGCCTCCCTCCCTAAGACATCACTCTTTCCAACGCCCTGCCCCATAACGGTGGCACCTGAGCTCGCTCGCCACAGAAAACCTCACACACTTCAATATCTGGAGGGTGCTGTTTAAAAACGCACAGCAGCTGGGTAAAAACTAACATTTTTAAGACGAAAACTAACAACTAGGATGGGGCCAATAAGAAAAACAAGCGAGACCCCAGATGCCCATTGCAGCTGCTGATTACGATTACGTGGTAGTAGGCGCCGGCCCCGCGGGCTGCCTGCTGGCCAATCGACTGTCCGCCAACCCTGCCCATCGCGTGCTGCTGCTCGAAGCCGGTGGCCGCGACAACTACCCCTGGATCCATATCCCCGTCGGTTACCTGTTCTGCATCGGTAACCCGCGCACCGACTGGTGCTTCAAGACCGAAGCCCAGGAAGGCCTGCAAGGCCGAGCGCTGAGTTACCCGCGCGGCAAGGTGCTCGGCGGTTGCTCCTCCATCAACGGCATGATCTATATGCGCGGCCAGGCCCGGGATTACGATGGCTGGGCGGCCGAAGGCAATGCAGGTTGGGCCTGGAAAGACGTGTTGCCGCTGTTCAAACACAGCGAGAACCATTTTGCCGGTGAGTCGGAGTTTCACAGCGACGGCGGCGAATGGCGCGTAGAACAACAGCGCCTGCACTGGCCGATCCTGGACGCCTTTCGTGACGCCGCGGCGCAAAGTGGTATCGCGCCGATCAGCGACTTCAACCAGGGCGATAACGAAGGCTGCGGCTACTTTCAGGTCAATCAGAAGGCCGGCGTGCGCTGGAACGCGGCGAAAGCGTTTCTCAAGCCGATCCGCCAGCGGCCCAACCTCACGGTGCTGACTGAAGTCGACGTCGACCGCGTACTGCTCGACAACGGCCGTGCGTCAGCGGTGGTCGGGCGTCAGCAAGGCCAGCCAGTGACGTGGAAGGCGCGCAAGGAAATCGTGCTGTGCGCAGGCTCCGTGGGTTCGCCAGGCATTCTGCAACGCTCGGGAATCGGCCCGGCCAGCGTGCTCAAACCCTTGGGCATTAATGTGCTGCACGAACTGCCTGGGGTTGGCGGCAACTTGCAGGATCACCTGCAATTGCGGCTGATCTACAAACTGGAAAACGCACGCACGCTGAACCAGGTTGCCGGGACGATGCTCGGTAAAATGGGCATGGGCCTGCGCTACCTGTATGACCGCAGTGGCCCGTTATCGATGGCGCCCAGCCAGCTCGGCGCATTTGCCCGTTCAAGCCCGGAACAGACCTCGGCCAACCTTGAATACCACGTGCAGCCGCTGTCCCTGGAACGCTTTGGCGAACCGCTCCACGCGTTCCCGGCGTTTACCGCATCGGTCTGCGACCTGCGCCCACAGAGCCGTGGGCGTGTTGATATCCGCTCGGCCAACCCCGCAGATGCGCCGCTGATAAGGCCAAACTACCTCAGCCACCCGGAAGATCTGCGGGTAGCCGCCGACGCCATCCGCCTGACGCGACGCATTGTTGCCGCGCCAGCCTTGAGCGCGTTCAAACCGGTGGAATACCTGCCCGGTGATTCACTGCAAACCGAAGAGCAACTGCACGAAGCCGCTGCGCGCATCGGCACCACGATCTTCCATCCGGTGGGCACGTGCCGCATGGGCGACGACAAGGACGCCGTGGTCGACGCGCAACTGCGTGTGCGCGGCGTACCTGGCCTGCGCATAGCCGATGCCTCGGTGATGCCGCGCATTACGTCCGGTAACACCTGCTCACCTACACTGATGATTGCCGAGAAAGCCGCGCACTTGATCCTGTCGCCGAACACAAGGAATCTTGCCCCCGAGAGAGAAGTGGTTCATGCAATCTGAATAGCGGCGCCACACCCGGCGCCGACAGTGGAACAACAATAAATAATCACTGTGAGGGATACCCGATGTCAGAACACGCTCAACCCCTGGGCTCAGCGATTAACGCGAGCACCAGCAGCGAATCAAGGAAAGTCATCTTCGCCTCCTCCCTCGGGACGGTGTTCGAGTGGTATGACTTTTTCCTCTACGGCGCCCTGGCGGCGGTGATCAGCAAACAGTTCTTTGCCGGGGTCAACGACACCACGGCGTTCATCTTCGCCTTGATGGCCTTTGCTGCCGGCTTTGTGGTGCGGCCATTCGGCGCGCTGGTGTTCGGCCGCCTGGGCGACATGATCGGGCGCAAATACACCTTCCTGGTGACCATCATTCTGATGGGCGTCGCAACCTTCTGCGTCGGCCTGTTGCCCACTTACGCCAGCATCGGCATTGCCGCACCGATCATCCTGATTGTGCTGCGCATGCTGCAAGGCCTGGCGCTGGGCGGCGAGTACGGCGGCGCCGCCACTTATGTGGCCGAGCATGCACCGGCGGGCAAGCGGGGTTTTCACACCAGCTGGATTCAGTCCACCGCGACCCTCGGCCTGCTGCTGTCACTGTTGGTGGTGTTGGCCTGCCGCTACTTCACCGGCGACCAGTTTGAAGTGTGGGGCTGGCGGATTCCGTTCCTGTTTTCCATCGTGCTGCTGGGCATTTCCACCTGGATCCGCATGAGCCTGCACGAGTCGCCGGCGTTTCTGAAAATGAAAGAGGAAGGCAAGGCGAGCAAGGCGCCGATCCGCGACTCCTTCGGCAAATGGGAAAACCTCAAAATCGTGCTGATCGCGCTGTTCAGCATCAACGGCGGCCAGGCGGTAACCTTCTACGCGGCGCAGTTTTACGTGCTGTTCTTCCTCACACAATTTTTGAAAATGGACCCGGCCCTGGCCAACGTGCTGTTGATCATCAGCGTGGTCATTGGCGCCCCGTTCTTCGTATTTTTTGGCTGGCTGTCGGACAAGGTCGGGCGTAAACCCGTGCTGATGCTCGGCCTGTTGCTGGCCACTGTGTTGTACTTCCCGATCTTCAAAAGCCTGGCGCACTACACCAACCCGGCGATGGACCAGGCCACCCATCAGGCGCCCATTACCGTGCTGGCTGACCCGGCCACGTGCACCTTCCAGTTCGACCCGGTGGGCAAGGCGAAATTTGACAGCCCGTGCGACAAGGTCAAGACCTTCCTGGTCAAGCAGGGCCTGCCGTATACCAGCGCTGCCGCCCCAGCGGGCAGCCCGGTGCAGGTGAGCGTGGGTGATGTGCAGATCGACGGTTACGACGAAGCTGCGCTGCGCGGCGCCGTGACGCTGGCCGGTTACCCGTCCTCGGCCGATGTGGCTCAGGTGAACAAGGTGATGGTGGTGGTGCTGATCGTGGCATTGATACTCATCGCGGCGATGTGCTACGGCCCGTTGGCGGCGTTGATGGTGGAGTTGTTCCCGACGCGCATCCGCTACACCTCGATGTCGCTGCCCTACCACATCGGTAACGGCTGGTTTGGCGGGTTCCTGCCGACAGTGTCGTTTGCCCTGGTGGTGTACACCGGCGATATCTTCTATGGCTTGTGGTACCCGGTGGTAGTGACCGGGGTGAGCCTGATTGTCGGGCTGTTCTTCCTCAAAGAAACCCGGCAGGTGGATATCGACAACAACTGACCGGCGCTGCCCCCACCTGTCCTGGGTGGGGGCTCACACAAATTGCTGTATATCCATCCAGATAATGGTTGATCAAATCCCTTCTTTTGCCCATCCTGCTCTGCATTCAACTGTGTAACGAATGGGCTGAGCATGCGGCTGTACCTCTGTGAAAAACCCTCCCAGGCCAAGGATATCGCGGCCGTGCTCGGCGCCAGCCGACGCGGCGACGGTTGCTGGGTGGGAAACGGGGTCACCGTCACCTGGTGCATCGGCCACCTGCTGGAAACCGCCCCGCCAGACGCCTACGACGCCAAATACAAACGCTGGGTACTGGCCGACCTGCCGATCGTCCCGGAAAAATGGAAGATGCAGGTCAAGCCCAAAACGGCCAGCCAATACAAGGCGGTCAAGCGCCTGCTGGGGGAAGCCCAGGAATTGGTGATCGCCACCGATGCCGACCGCGAGGGCGAAATGATCGCCCGGGAGTTGGTCGAGCATTGCCGTTATCGCGGGCCAATTCAGCGGCTGTGGCTCTCGGCGCTGGATGAAGCCTCCATCCGCAAGGCCCTGGCCGCACTCAAACCCGGTGCCGAAACCTTCAACCTGTACCACTCCGCACTCGGCCGTTCCCGCGCGGATTGGCTGATCGGCATGAACATGAGCCGCCTGTTTACCCTGCTCGGGCGACAGTCCGGGTACCAGGGCGTACTGCCGGTGGGCCGGGTGCAAACCCCGACCTTGCGATTGGTGGTAGACCGCGATCGCAGCATCGCCGACTTTGTGCCTGTGGCTTACTGGGCGATTGATGTAGACCTGAGCCACGAACGCATGACCTTCACCGCCCAATGGCGCGCGGCCGAGGATGCCTGTGATGACCAGGGCCGCTGCCTCAACCCGCAGCTCGCCCGCGACGCAGCCGATGGGATGCGCAACGCAGCCACCGCTCGGCTGGTAAAACTGCGCACTGAACGCATGCGCGAAGTGGCGCCCCTGCCCTTCGACCTCGGCACCTTGCAGGAGATCTGCTCGAAGAAGCTCGGCCTGGGCGCTCAGGAAACGCTCGATATCGCCCAGTCGCTCTACGAAACCCACAAGGCCATCACCTACCCGCGCAGCGACTGCGGTTACTTGCCCGTGAGCCAACACAGCGACGCGCCGAAAATCCTCGCCGCGCTGGGCCGAGCGGACTCAGCGGTGAACGAGCTGATGCCCCATATCGATGCCCAGCGCCGCTCACGAGCGTGGAACGACGCCAAGGTCAGCGCACACCACGGCATCATTCCGACTGGCGCCGGCAAGGAGGTCAGCCAGCTCACCGGCAAGCATCGCGCGGTGTATACGCTGATTCGGGCGCGCTATCTGGCGCAGTTCCTGCCCAACCATGAGTACGACCGCACCCAGGCCGATTTCGATTGCGCAGGACAAGCACTGCGCGCGGTAGGCAAAGTGGTGATCGAAGCGGGCTGGAAACGCGCATTGCCCGAAGCACTGGCACCGGCCAAGGGGCGTGAAGCGCCAGCGCCGCAAGCGTTGCCGATGTTGGTGCAAGGCCAGGATTACGCCGTTGCCAGGGTTAATCTCAAAGACCTGTGGACCCAGCCGCCGAAGCCCTTCACCGAAGGCGACCTGATCAAGGCAATGAAAAATGTGGCCAAGCTGGTGGAAGACCCTCTGCTCAAGCAAAAGCTCAAAGACACCACCGGCATTGGCACCGAAGCCACCCGCGCCGGGATCATCCAGGGTTTGTTGGACCGTGGTTATCTGGTGAAAAACGCCAAGGCATTGTCGGCAACCCCGGCAGCGTTCAGTTTGATCGATGCTGTGCCTCGCGCCATCGCCGACCCAGGCACCACCGCCATCTGGGAACAGGCGCTGGACATGGTGCAAAGCGGTGAAATGAGCCTGGAAGAATTTGTCGCCAAACAGGCGGCGTGGATGAGCAAACAAGTGGCACGCTGCAACGGCATGCGCATGACCATTACCGGCCCCGCCAGCCCGGCAGGTCGGGGTGCCGCGCCGTGGAAAAAGAAACGCAACAGCGCGCCACGCAAGACGGCAGCGGCCCCCAAGCGTGGCAAAAAACCGACAAGTGCGGGGTAAACATCGAAAAAACCCGGTGAATGACGTTTTTCGACGGGTTTAACGCCGCTTTGGACCTTGCTCCGGCGCAGGCCGTCTAGGATTCTGTAGGGGACCCGCTGACTTCCTAACAACAACACCGGAGTGGCCGCCATGAAAACCGTTGCACAAGTGCTCAAATCCAAGGACCAGAAAAACCAGGACGTGCATACCATCCAATGGGACCACACCGTGTTTGAAGCGCTGGTTCGGATGTCGGAGAAAAACGTCGGGGCCTTGCCGGTCGTCAAGGAAGGCGCGGTGGTCGGGATCATCAGCGAACGGGATTACGCCAGAAAACTGATACTCAAAGGCCTTTCGTCGGTTACCACGCGTGTCGATGAAGTGATGAGCTCTCCAGTGATAACCGTCGATTCGCATAAAAGTGTCGATGAATGCATGAACATCATGACCGACAGTCACCTGCGTCACTTGCCCGTGGTAGAAGAGGGTCAACTGCTGGGCCTGCTGTCCATCGGCGACCTGGTGAAAGAAGCAATCGCCGAGCAGGCAAACCTGATCAAACAGCTGGAGCAATACATTCGCGGCGAATAGGGGAACCCATGCTCGACACGCTGGAACATCAAGAGGAACACCTCGACACCCTGCACCGGGCCATGGCCGAACGGCGCTTCCTGGTGTTGACCGGTGCAGGGATCAGCACATCGTCGGGCATCCCCGACTATCGCGACAGCGAAGGCGTGCGCCGGGGCAAGGCGCCGATGATGTACCAGGAGTTTCTGGCCACCCCGCAAGCACGGCGCCGCTATTGGGCGCGGGCGATGCTGGGCTGGCCAAGGGTGCGTATTGCCCAACCGAACCCGGCCCATCTGGCGCTGGCGACACTGCAGGCACGTGGGCGCATCACCGGACTCATTACGCAAAACGTCGACACTTTGCATGATCAGGCAGGCAGCCATGATGTGATCGAGTTGCATGGCAGCTTGCATCGGGTGCTGTGCCTGGATTGCCTGCAGCGCAGCACGCGCGACCTGATCCAGCGAGTGATGGAGGATCAGAACCCCTACCTGGCGGGTGTCGATGCCGTACAGGCGCCCGACGGCGATACGCTGCTCGATCCGACATTTGAAGAGCGCTTCCAGGTCCCCCACTGCCCGCATTGCAACGGCCAACGGCTGAAACCGGATGTGGTGTTCTTTGGCGAGAACGTCGCTCAAGCTACGGCGGCCAAGGCAATGGCAGCGGTAGAACATGCCGAGGGATTGCTGGTAGTAGGCTCTTCACTGATGGCCTATTCGGCTTTTCGCCTGTGCAAAGCGATGGTTGAGCAAGGCAAACCGGTGATCGCCATCAACCTCGGCAAGACGCGCGGGGATGAGCTGTTGCGCGTGAAGATCGAGGCATCGTGCGAGCGATTGCTGCCCTTACTCGTCGAAAGATTGCATTAACGCAAACAACGCAAATCAAACTGTGGAAGCTCGCTTGCCTGCTTCCACAAGTGTTTTGTGTCGGATGTGCGATCTCGACAATCAGACCGTCCACTCCAAAAAATGACGCTCAAGTCACGTTTTCCGGCATTCTCCCGCACCCACGACGATTTATGTAGTGCTTAAAAAATATCACTACATAATCGTTGACGTAATCTTTTTGACCTTGCATTATCGAGACGTCTCCCGGATCGGGAGCGTTGGTAACAAGCGTTTTGAAAGAGCTCGTCTGACCGCCGAGCTGTTTTTTCCGGATGTGCACTGCCCACAAGGCAGATTGATGAAGCAGACCGACCCGCAAGGCTCGGTACAAGGGGCTCAATCGCTGCTTGTCTTCGCTAATGAAATCATTACGTAGCCGCTCATCAACAAGACTACATGCATCAGGTTCAAGACCCTGCCCGTACTCGGCAGACCGTTACTGACGCCCGGCTTTCACAACCGGAGACAACTTAGCAGTACTAACGAATCAACTGATAGATCGCCAACTGGTCAAGGGGCTTACACATGAATCTGAACAACCAACCCACTATCGATGAATTGGCTGAGATGTTCGCAGCGCAGAAAGACACTCTCGACGACCATGTCCTGTGGATTGGCAAATCGGGCGAAGTGCAACTTGACTGCCTGGCACCCAATACCGAGGAAGCCGAATTTGACCGCAATAACCGTGAGCTGGCAGCGCGCCTGAAGGTGTACCGTCGTGGCCAGGGTTATGTCGGCAAGAAGGCTGCGGCTGATCGCAACTTTATCGAACAGGTCTTTCACACACTTAATAACGAGTGGCAGCACCTCAATGGCCAGTCGCGCGTAAAAGTGATTGATAGATACTGCTGATAACACAGCATTAAACATTTAAGCCCGCTCGCTTATTCGAGCGGGCTTTTTAATATCCAATCCTGATTAAACTTATAACAAAGCCGGAAACCGGCCCTTACTCGCTTCATCGCGAAAAATATCAAACAACACCTGCGCCGCTGCCGACAGTTCATGCCCCGGTTTGGTCAGCACGCCAATCGGCCGCTCGATCACCGGATCGCTCAGCGTGATGCAATGGGCACCCGCCTCCTCCATCTGCCGCGCGCACAATGCGGGTACGGCGCTGACACCCAGGCCACAGGCAACCATCTTCCCCACCGTCGCCAATTGATGACTTTCCAACGCTACCGGCAATTTCATCTGCAGGGCACTCAAGTGCTCCTCCAGCATCACCCGCACCGTAGACGGCCGTTGCAAGGTAATGAACGGTTGCTCCAACAGGGTCTTCCAGTCGATTTGCGCGCGGTGTGCCAAAGGCGAATCACCCGGCACTACGGCGATAAACCGGTCTACATATAGAGGCGTGAATGCCAGAGAGGAACCATCGGACGGCTCGAATGCAACGCCCAGCTCCACTTGGCGGTCACGGACCATCTCCATAACCTGCTCGTTGATCAAGTCATGCACCGTCACGTTCACCTGCGGGTAACGTGCGCGGAATATTTTGAGGATCGGCGGCAGCAAATTGCCCGCAAACGACGGCATCGCCGCCACGGTCACCCGCCCGCGTTGAAGGGTAAATCGCTGACGCAATTCGTCTTCAGCGTTATCCCAATCAGCGATCAATCGCCGTGCGAGTGGCAACAGGGATTCCCCTTCGGGCGTCAGTGCGACGTTACGCGTGTTGCGGCTGAACAGGCGCCCGCCCAACCCCTCCTCCAAGCCTTTAATGGTCAAGCTCAACGCCGACTGAGAGAGGTGCAAGCGCTCGCAAGCCGCGGCAAAACTCAGGCTCTGGGCCACGGCCAGAAAGGCCCGCATCTGTTTGACGGTCATGGCGCAACTCCGAAGGGCGTATCGACTATGCTGTTTTTTAAATCAATCAACCTTAAAAAACAACTTAACAAATCAATCCGTCAGCGCAACACTCAGGTCACTGGCTGGACCACACACAAAAAAAAGAGGTGCATATGGCAGGTTTCGATAAACGCGTGGCGTCCTATGAAGAAGCGCTGGCAGGCCTGGAAGACGGCATGACCGTACTCTCCGGTGGTTTTGGCCTGTGTGGCATTCCGGAAAACCTCATCGCCGAGATCAAGCGCAAAGGCACCCGCGACCTGACCGTGGTTTCCAACAACTGCGGCGTGGACGGTTTCGGCCTCGGCGTGCTGCTGGAAGAAAAGCAAATCAGCAAAGTGATCGCGTCCTATGTCGGTGAAAACGCCCTGTTCGAGAAGCAACTGCTCAGCGGCGAAATCGAAGTGGTGCTCACCCCTCAAGGCACGCTCGCAGAGAAAATGCGCGCAGGCGGTGCCGGCATCCCGGCCTTCTTCACCGCCACCGGCGTTGGCACTCCAGTTGCCGAGGGCAAGGAGACCCGCGAATTCAATGGCCGCCCTTACCTGATGGAAGAGTCCATCACCGGCGACTTCGCCATCGTCAAAGGCTGGAAAGCCGATCATTTTGGCAACGTCATCTATCGCCACACCGCCCAAAACTTCAACCCGCTGGCCGCCACCGCCGGCAAGATCACCGTGGTCGAAGTCGAAGAAATCGTTGAACCGGGCGAGCTGGACCCGGCGCATATCCACACCCCTGGGATCTACGTCGACCGGGTCATTTGCGGCACGTTCGAGAAGCGCATCGAACAGCGCACCGTGCGCAAATAACCCGCCTCCAGCTCGAATAATAAGGACACATAACATGGCTCTTACCCGCGAACAAATGGCTCAACGCGTCGCCCGCGAAATGCAGGACGGGTTCTACGTCAACCTTGGCATCGGCATTCCGACCCTGGTAGCCAACTACATCCCCGAAGGCATGGAAGTGATGCTGCAGTCGGAAAACGGCCTGCTCGGTATGGGCCCGTTTCCTACCGAAGAAACCATTGATGCCGACATGATCAACGCCGGCAAGCAGACCGTAACGGCCCGCATCGGCGCCTCGATCTTCTCTTCCGCCGAATCCTTCGCAATGATTCGCGGCGGCCACGTCGACCTCACGGTACTCGGCGCGTTTGAAGTGGACGTACAAGGCAACATCGCCTCATGGATGATTCCCGGCAAGCTGGTGAAGGGTATGGGCGGCGCCATGGACCTGGTGGCGGGTGCGGAAAACATCATCGTGATCATGACCCACGCGTCCAAGGACGGTGAGTCCAAGTTGCTCAGCCAATGCAGCCTGCCGCTGACCGGCGCCCATTGCATCAAGCGCGTATTGACTGACCTTGCGTACCTGGAAATTGAAAATGGCGCTTTTGTCCTCAAGGAACGCGCACCTGGCGTCAGCGTTGAAGAGATTGTGAGCAAGACCGCCGGTAAACTGATCGTCCCGGACCACGTTCCAGAAATGCACTTCCAGTGAGGACAGATTCCATGCAAGACGTCGTGATTGTTGCTGCCACCCGCACCGCCGTGGGCAGCTTCCAGGGTTCGCTGGCGAATATTCCGGCACCGGAGCTGGGCGCGGCCGTGATCCGTCGCCTGTTGGAGCAAACCGGCCTGGACCCGGCTCAAGTCGATGAAGTCATCCTCGGCCAGGTGCTCACCGCTGGCAGTGGCCAAAACCCGGCACGCCAGGCGTCGATTCTCGCCGGCCTGCCCCACGCCGTGCCCGCCATGACCCTGAACAAGGTCTGCGGCTCGGGCCTCAAGGCGCTGCACCTCGGCGCTCAAGCTATTCGTTGCGGTGACGCCGACGTCATCATCGCCGGCGGCATGGAAAACATGAGCCTGGCCCCCTACGTGTTGCCTGCGGCGCGCACCGGCTTGCGCATGGGCCACGCCAAGATGATCGACAGCATGATCACCGACGGCCTGTGGGATGCGTTCAACGACTATCACATGGGCATCACCGCCGAAAACCTGGTGGACAAATACGGCATCAGCCGCGAGGCCCAGGACACATTTGCCGCCGCCTCCCAGCAAAAAGCCGCGGCGGCTATCGAGGCCGGACGTTTTGCCGATGAGATCACGCCGATCCTGATTCCCCAACGCAAAGGCGACCCGGTGGCCTTCAGCGTCGACGAACAGCCGCGCGCTGGCACCACCGCCGAATCATTGGCCAAGCTCAAACCCGCGTTCAAAAAAGACGGCAGCGTCACCGCCGGCAATGCTTCCAGCCTCAATGACGGCGCTGCTGCCGTGCTGCTGATGAGCGCCGATAAGGCCAAGGCACTTGGCCTGCCAGTGCTCGCCCGCATCGCCAGCTATGCCAATGCGGGCGTCGACCCTGCGATCATGGGCATTGGCCCAGTCTCGGCGACCCGTCGCTGCCTGGACAAAGCCGGTTGGAGCCTGGGCGACCTGGACCTGATCGAAGCCAACGAAGCCTTCGCCGCGCAAGCCCTGGCAGTGGGCAAAGAGCTTGAGTGGGACGCCGAGAAGGTCAACGTCAACGGCGGCGCCATTGCCATCGGCCACCCGATCGGCGCTTCAGGCTGCCGCGTGCTGGTGACCCTGCTGCATGAAATGATCAAGCGAGATGCCAAAAAAGGCTTGGCGACCTTGTGCATCGGTGGCGGCCAAGGCGTGGCCCTCGCCCTCGAACGCAGCTGATTCAACGAGCAACATGGAAAAGGCCCGGTTCCACGAAAACCGGGCCTTTTCTTTGCGCGCGCTACCAGAATAAACGCAGTCCAAATGTGGGAGCGGGGGGGGGGGGGCGGGGAGGGGGGGTGGGGGGGGGGGGGGTGGGTGCAGGAACCCACACCCGCACAC
>NZ_JAFCTN010000021.1:76982-97149 GCF_049896045.1 Pseudomonas sp. PWP3-1b2 | reverse complement strand
GTGCCGAGTGGTGGGGCGGAGCGTTTTTGGTTACTTTTTGCGCTCTTCAAAAAGTGACCCGCTGTAAGAGCGGAACCGATATCAGCCACAACCGCAGCAACGGATATACACCCAAACCTACTCAATCCCCACCTGATTTCGCCCATTATGCTTGGCCGTATACAACCCCTTGTCCGCCGCCATGATCAGCTGACGACAATCCGACCCCTGCACCGGCGTGATGGTCGACAACCCGATGCTGATCGTCAAACTCGCCCCCTCAGCCGGCGCAATATGCGGAATCTTCAACGCAACAACCGCCATCCGCAGCTTCTCAGCCACCAACCGCGCGCCACCCGGCGAGGTACTGGGCAGCACCAACGCAAACTCCTCCCCCCCATAGCGCGCCGGCAAATCCGATGGCCGACTGCTCGCGTCGCGAATAGTCGCAGCGACTTTGCGCAGCGCCTCATCACCCTCGACATGCCCAAAGGTGTCGTTATAGGTCTTGAAGAAATCCACATCAATCATCAACAACGACAACTGCGTCTGATCACGCATGGCGCGCCGCCACTCCAGCTCCAGGTATTCGTCAAAGTGCCGACGATTCGACAGCCCGGTAAGCCCATCGGAGTTCATCAAGCGCTGCAACACCAGGTTGGTATCAAGCAACTGTTGCTGACTGACCCGCAACGCCCGATACGCCGCATCCCGCTGAATCAGGGTCATATACGAGCGTGAGTGATAGCGAATGCGCGCCACCAGCTCGATGTTGTCCGGCAGCTTGACCAGATAATCGTTAGCCCCCGCCGAAAACGCCGCGCTCTTGATCAGCGGGTCTTCCTTGGTCGACAGCACAATAATCGGGATATTCGCCGTGGCCGGATGGTTGCGGTATTCGCGCACCAGCGACAGACCATCGAGGCCCGGCATTACCAGGTCTTGCAGGATGACCGTCGGCTTGATCCGGATCGCCTGGGCAATCGCCTGATGGGGATCGGCGCAAAAGTGAAAATCAATGTTTTCCTCATGGGCCAACCCACGCCGCACGGCTTCGCCGATCATGGCCTGGTCGTCGACGAGCAACACCATGGCGGCGTTTTCATCGGTCTTGAAGTCGTCGATCTGTAAATCATTCATGTGCAGTCACCTGAATTACTACCTGCAAGCCAACTATCGCCAGGGCATCGATCATTTTGCAAAGACCTCCAGCAATCGGGGCGCAATTCTGTCCAGTGGGCGAATTTCAACAGCAGCATCAATCGCCGCCGCCGCTTTAGGCATGCCATACACCGCCGAGCTGTGCTGATCCTGGGCGATGGTCAAATATCCTTGTTCACGCAGCAACTTGAGCCCTTGGGCGCCATCGCGACCCATGCCGGTCAGCAACACGCCGACGACGTCTCCAGTCCAGTAACTGGCGACGCTCTCGAAAAACACGTCGATAGACGGCCGGTAAATCTCGTTCACCGGCTCTGCTGTATAGGCTAGCGTGCCATTTTTGAGCAGGCGAATATGGTGGTTGGTACCGGCCAGCAGCACCACGCCGCTTTGGGGCGGCTCGCCCTCACGGGCCAGGCGCACCGGCAGGCCGGAGGCACTGCTCAGCCACTCGGCCATGCCCGCGGCAAACACCTGGTCCACATGCTGCACCAGCACGATGGCGGCGGAAAAGTCCCGTGGCAAACCCTTGAGCAGGATTTCCAGGGCAGCCGGCCCGCCCGCCGACGAGCCAATCGCCACCAGCCTCTGGCGTGTACCGGTGCTGCGCTGGGGCGTGGTGTCGGTGCGTACACGGCTGCCACGCTGACCCACCAGCCAGCCAATATTCATGATTTTGCGCAACAAGGGCGCCGCCGCGTCCTTGGGGTTGCCCACGCCGAGAGCCGGAGTGTCCACCACATCCAGAGCGCCGTGGCCCATGGCTTCGAACACACGGCTGACATTGGCCTGACGGTCCACGGTAACAATCACAATCGGGCACGGCGTCTCGGCCATGATCTGCCGCGTGGCCTCCACGCCGTCCATGACCGGCATGATCAGGTCCATCAGGATCAAATCCGGGGTCAACTCGGCGCAACGCTGCACGGCTTCCAGGCCATTGGTCGCAACCCACACCACTTCATGCGCGGGCTCGAAACTCAGGGCCCGGCGCAGCGCCTCCACGGCCATAGGCATGTCATTGACGATCGCAATCCTCATGCCCGGGCCCCTCCAATCAGTTCAACCACGGCGTCCAGCAGGGCGTCATCGTGGAAACTGGCCTTGGCTAGATAATAGTCGGCGCCAGCGTCGAGTCCACGACGCCGGTCTTCTTCGCGATCCTTGTACGACACCACCATCACCGGCAACGATTGCAGGCGACTATCACGACGCAAGAGTGTGACCAATTCAATACCGTCCATACGAGGCATATCGATGTCAGTGATGAGCAGGTCGAAGTCTTCTGAGCGCAAGGCGTTCCAGCCGTCCATGCCATCGACCGCGACCGCCACTTCATAACCGCGGTTTATTAACAATTTGCGTTGAAGCTCACGCACGGTGAGCGAGTCGTCCACCACCAGCACGCGTTTGCGCGGCGCTTCGGTGGCTTGCTGGCTACGCCGGGCGATACGCTCCAGGCGGCCAGTGTTGAGCAATTTATCCACCGAACGCAGCATGTCTTCGACATCGACGATCAACACCACCGAGCCGTTATCCAGCAAGGCGCCGGCGGAAATATCTTGGACCTTGCCCAGGCGGGCATCCAGCGGCAACACCACGAGGGTGCGCTCGCCAATAAAGCGTTCCACGGCAATGCCGTAGACCGCCTCGCGCTCGCGGATCACCACCACTTTCAGGGTTTCGTCATTGCTCTGCCCCGGCGGACGCTGCAACAGCTGGCTGGCGGCAACCAGGCCGACATGCCGACCCTCGTGCCAGAAATGCTGGCGGCCTTCGAGCTGCACGATGTCATCCGGCGCCAGGTCGCACATGCGTTCGATGTGCGCCAGCGGGAACGCGTAGGCCTCTTCGCCGACTTCCACCACCAGGCTGCGCACTACCGACAGGGTCAACGGCACTTCCAGGTGAAAACGGCTGCCCTGCCCCGCCGTTTGTTCAAGCACCACCGCACCGCGCAATTGGCGGACCATGTGCTGCACCGCGTCCAGGCCGACGCCGCGCCCGGACACTTCAGTGACTTTGTCGCGCAGGCTGAAGCCCGGCAGGAACAGGAACGTCAGCAGCTCCTCTTCGCTCAGGCGCAGCGCCGTTTCCAGCGGTGACAGGTTCCGGTCGACGATGGTGCGGCGCAGGCGCTCGAGGTCGACGCCATTGCCGTCGTCGCTCAATTCCAGCACCAGCAAACCGGCCTGATGGGAGGCACGCAGGCGGATTACGCCTTCAGCCGGCTTGCCGGCCAGCATGCGCTGCTCGGGCATTTCGACGCCGTGGTCGACGGCATTGCGCAGCAAGTGAGTCAGCGGCGCTTCGAGCTTTTCCAGCACGTCGCGGTCGACCTGGGTCTTCTCACCCTCGATTTCCAGGCGCACCTGCTTGCCCAGACTGCGGCCCAGGTCACGCACCATGCGCACCTGCCCCGCCAGCACATCGGCGAACGGGCGCATGCGGCAGGCCAACGCCGTGTCGTAAAGCACTTGGGCACGCTGCCCGGCCTGCCAGCCGAACTCGTCCAGCTCGGCGGTTTTTTCCGCCAGCAATGCCTGCGCTTCGCCGAGCAGGCGACGGGTGTCAGCCAGGGCTTCCTGAGCTTCGAGGTTTAAATCCAGGGCCTTGAGCTGGCCGTCCAGCGCATCCAGGGCGCGCACGCTGTTGCTTTGAATGCGCTTGAGGCGTTGCATGCTGGCCAGGTAAGGCTTGAGCCGCTGGGTTTCCACCAGGGATTTGCTCGACAGGTCCAACAAACTGTTCAAGCGCTCGGCGGTGACACGCAACACGCGCTCGCCGCCTTCGGTCATGGGTTTGTTCTGGCGCGGCGGCGTAATCAGCGGCGCGGGCTCGGGTTCCGGCGCCAGCTCCTCTATCAGTGCAGTTGGCACCGCCTGAGGCTCAGGCGTCGGCGCAGGGGTTTTCACCAGTGCCTTGGACGGGTCGAGCAGGCGCTCCATCAGCGCCACATAGGCTTCGATATCCGCCGGGCCCACGTCATTGCCGGGCGTGGCGATGCGCATCAGCAGGTCGGTGCCTTGCAGCAACGCATCGATGTGTTCGGGTTGCAGGTACAGGCGGCTTTCCTGGGCGCTGACCAGGCAATCTTCCATGACGTGAGACACGCTGACGCCCGCGTCCACGCCCACAATCCGCGCCGCGCCTTTAAGCGAGTGCGCCGCGCGCATGCAGGCTTCCAGCTGGTCAGCCTGGGTCGGGTTGCGTTCCAGGGCCAGCAAACCGGCGCTCAACACCTGGGTTTGCGCCTCGGCTTCCAGGCTGAACAGTTCCAGCAGCGAGGCATCGCGCATCTGGTCGGGGGTCATGAGAGGCTCCGGGTCACGGCAGACAACAATTGCGCCTCGTCCAGCCAGCGCAGGCTGCGGCCTTTCCACTGCAACACGCCCTGGGTATAGCGCGCGCTGGCCTGGGTGCCGGAGGCCGACGCCGCGTTCAGCACGCGTTCGTCGATGGCATGCACGCCATCGACCTCATCCACCGGCACCACCACCGGGCCGTCCTGGGCGGCGATGATCAACATGCGCGGCATGATGCGCCCGCCGGTCGCGCCCGTGCTGGAGCTGTCCAAACCGAGCAACTCCACCAGCGACAGGCAGGCTACCAGCGCACCGCGCACGTTGGCCACGCCGAGCAGCGCCCGTGAACGCTGGTGCGGCAGGGAGTGAATCGGTTGCAACGGGGCCACTTCCACCAGGCAACGGGTGGCAATGCCCAGCCATTCTTCGCCGAGGCGGAACATCAACAACGAACGAGTGACCACATCCGTGTCGATTTCAACCGCCGCCTGCGGGCGACGGTCGTCCTGCTGCAAGGCATAGCGGTCGAGCAAGCGTGTGGCTGCGGCGGAATACACCGCGCAGTTGCGGCAATGAATATGCTCCACCAGCAGCGGGCACGACTTGTCGCCATGGATGCCGATGCGGTTCCAGCAATCGTCGATGGCCTGGGTGTCAGCCAGGGTCAGGTCCAGGCCTGGGGTTTCGAGCGCGTCGGGGCTACTCATGGTTTGGACTCACTGTCAGCTCGCTCGCTGCGCGCGGCGCGCGCCTGCAAGCGGCGCGCCCCCGCACTGTCGCCCTGGGACTCAAGCAACGCGGCCAGGTGCATCAAGGCCTGCGGGTGCTGGGGTTCCAGGTACAAGGCTTTTCGATAATACCCCTGGGCTTCCAGGGCGCTGCCGGCCACGTCGCTGAGCAGCCCCAGCCAGTAAAACACCTGGGCGACCGGCGGGTGGTTATTCAAATACCTCTCGCAGGCGGCACGTGCCTCGGCGCTTTTACCTTCGTTGGCGAGGGTAGCGATTCGGCCTAGCAAGTCGCCGGCATCGGACGACGACGCCTTGGGCCGCACCTCTTGGGCATTCGTCGGGCTGAACGGTCGCGGCTTGGGCGCAATAGGCGCGGCGCGGCGCAATGGAACCGGCGCCGGCGTCGGCACGTACACAGGCTCAGCCTTGACCGGCTCGACATGCCGACTGAACGCAAAGGATTGCGCAACACCAATCGAACGCATGCCATGGCGGCCCAACAGGCTGCCTTCGGCCGGGCCGATAAACAGCACGCCGTCCACGTGGGTCAGGCCTTTGAGCACATCAAAAACTTGTTTCTGGGTCTGCTGGTCGAAGTAGATCAACAGGTTGCGGCAAAACACAAAGTCATAGGTCGGTTCATTGGCCAACAGCGCCGGATCCAGCAGGTTGCCGACTTGCAGGCGCACTTGGTCGCGCACGCGATCGTCAATGCGATACCCATCGTCTTGTTCAGTGAAGTGATGATCGCGAAATTCGATATCGCCGCCGCGAAACGAGTTCTTCCCGTATACGCCGCGGCGCGCACGCTCAACCGATAGAGGGCTGACGTCCATGCCCTGCACCTTGAATTGGTGCGGGGCCAAGCCTGCATCGAGCAAGGCCATCGCGATCGAATAGGGTTCTTCGCCGGTGGAGCACGGCAAGCTGAGGATGCGCAGTGCGCGCATCTGATTGATCTCGGCAAGGCGCGCCTTGGCCAGTCGGGCCAGGGTGACAAAGGATTCGGGGTAACGGAAAAACCACGTTTCGGGGACGATCACCGCTTCGATCAGCGCTTGCTGCTCGTCATGGGAGCTTTGCAGGCGCTGCCAGTAATCCTCCAGCGTTGGCGCCTGCATGACCTGGCTGCGCTGGCGCACAGCGCGGTCGATAATAGCCTCGCCCACCGAAGCGACGTCCAGGCCAATGCGCTCTTTGAGGTAGGCCGAGAAACGTGGGTCGCTGCTCATAGGCCCGGCTCGGTGGAGAACAGCAACGCGCGTACCGGCTCGGTGAGCAATTCGTTTACACCGATCCACTGCATCAAACCGAGGGCGTCTTCACGCACCAGCCCCAAATAAGGCGCTTCGCGGTTATCCACACCGTAGGGCTTGAACTCACCCAGGGCGCACCGCAGTGTGTCGGTGGCCTGCTCCAGAATCAGCCCCAGCCAACGCGCCTTGACCCAGGGCTGCGGCTGGTAATTGACCAGCACCAGACGCGTGCTGGTACGGGCCTGGGCGGCGGTGCCGAAGGTCAGCGCACTGAGGTCGATCACCGGCACCATCGCCCCGCGATGGGCGAAGATGCCCGCCACCCACACCGGCGCATGGGCGATGGGTTTGAGTGGCAGGCGGGGCAGCACTTCGGCCACTTCCGTGGCTTTGAGGGCAAAACGTTCGCTACCGATGTGGAACACCAGGAACAACGCCTTTTTCGCTGCCGGGACGGCACCGCGTTTAGCCGCGAGGTCGCTCATCAGACTTTGAAACGCGACACGCCGCTGCGCAAACCGACCGCAACCTGGCTCAGTTCATCAATGGCAAAGCTGGCCTGGCGCAGGGAATCCACGGTCTGGCTGCTGGCATCGCCCAATTGCACCAGCGCGTGGTTGATCTGCTCGGCACCTGTGGCCTGGGCCTGCATGCCTTCATTGACCATCAACACACGCGGCGCCAGCGCCTGCACCTGATGGATGATCTGCGACAGTTGCTCGCCGACTTGCTGCACTTCGGACATGCCGCGACGCACTTCTTCGGAGAACTTGTCCATGCCCATCACGCCCGCCGACACTGCGGACTGAATCTCGCGCACCATCTGCTCGATATCGTAGGTCGCCACGGCCGTCTGGTCGGCCAAGCGGCGCACTTCGGTGGCCACCACGGCAAATCCGCGCCCGTATTCACCGGCTTTCTCGGCCTCGATGGCGGCGTTGAGCGACAGCAGGTTGGTCTGGTCGGCGACCTTGACGATGGTCACCACCACCTGATTGATGTTGCCGGCCTTCTCGTTAAGGATTGCCAGCTTGGCGTTGACCAGGTCAGCGGCGCCCATCACCGAGTGCATGGTTTCTTCCATCCGCGCCAGGCCTTGCTGGCCTGAACCGGCGGCGACCGACGCCTGATCGGCGGCGGTGGACACTTCGGTCATGGTGCGAACCAGGTCTTTGGACGTTGCCGCGATCTCACGCGACGTCGCGCCGATCTCGGTGGTCGTTGCCGCTGTTTCAGTGGCGGTGGCCTGTTGCTGCTTGGAGGTGGCGGCAATCTCGGTGACCGACGTGGTCACCTGCACCGAGGACCGCTGGGCCTGGGACACCAGCGCCGTCAGCTCGGTCATCATGTCGTTGAAGCCGGTTTCCACCGCGTTGAATTCGTCTTTACGCTCAAGGTTCAGGCGCTTGCTCAAGTCGCCATCGCGCATGGTGCCGAGGATCCAGACAATGCGCTGCATCGGCGCCATGATTGCGCGCATCAGCAACAGGCCGCACAGGCCGGCGGCGAGGATGGCCACCAGCAACGAAACGAACATGCTGATTTTGGCTGAGGCCACCGCGTCGTCAATGGCGGCGGTTGCAGCATCGGAAACGCCTTTGTTTTCCGTGATGATGTCGTTGAGCTTCATGCGCCCTTCGGTCCAGATCGGCGTTAATTGCTCTTCCAGCAATACGCGCGCTGCGGCCAGGTCATCGGCCTGAACGCGCTCGAGCACCTGGGCCAGGACCTTGTTGTAATTGATGTGCGTGGCCTTGAAGTTATCGAACTCCATTCTGTCAGCCTGGCTATGAATGGTTTTTTCATAGTTGGCCATTTGCTGTTCAATACGCGCTTCGAAAGACTTGTAGTCCGACTTGTCGTTACTGGTAATGCCTTTATCGTCGCGCAGGCCGATGAGATCGACGGTGAGCAAATAGCTGTCGACCCACGCACTGCGGATCATGGAACTGAGATAAACCCCGGGCACCGCGTCATCACGAACCGCCTCCTGGCCGGCCTCGATTTTCAGCAACCGCGAATAAGAGACCACAACCATTAACAGCATGATGGCGATAATGACCGCAAAGCTTGCCAAGATCCGTTGGCGCAAGGTCCAGTTCTTCACAGTAATTCCTCGAAGGGCCTATCAAATGCCGACGAGTATAGCTGAGCAGAAGCGCTCATTTATCAACGGGTTTTGCTGTGGCACTCACAGAATGCAAAAACACCCTCATCCGGGTGAAAACAGGCGCATGTGGGAGCTGGCTTGCCTGCATCGAAGGCCAGCCAGCTCCCACATCGCAAGTGCGTTGACGCGAAGTTACTGGCTCAGCCTTACCTGCTTTTCAAGCTCGGCCTTCAGGCCAGGCTCCAGTTTCAGCTGGCGTGCCAATTCGTCCAGGTAGGACTTTTCCATGAAGTTTTCTTCGTCCACCAGCATCACGCTGGCGATGTACATCTCGGCAGCCATCTCCGGGGTACCAGCGGCGCGGGCGACGTCGGCCGGGTCCAGGGGTTTGTTCAGCTCGGCGTGCAGCCAGCTTTGCAGTTCGCGGTCGTTGTCCAGCTTGGTGAATTCGCCCTCGATCAGCGCGCGCTCACGCTCGTCCACATGCCCGTCAGCTTTGGCGGCCGCCACCAGTGCTTTAAGAATGCCCTGACTGTGCTGCTCGACTTGGGCCGGCGGCAGGCGATCGATGGTTTGTGGCTCACCCTGGGGTGCATTGGCTTGTTGCGCCTGCCAGTTGCCGTAGGCTTTGTAGGCAATCACTCCCAACGCGGCCAACCCGCCGTACGTCAGGGCCTTGCCGCCAAAGTTGCGGGCTTTTTTATTACCCAGCAACAGGCCCATGGCGCCGGCAGCCAGGGCGCCGCCGCCAGCGCCACCGAGCAAGCTGCCCAGCCCACCGCCGCCGCCGCCAAGCAAACCGCCGAGGGCGCCTTTGTCGTCCTGCTTATGTTGACCACCGGCTTTCTTTTGCAGCATGTCCTGACCAGATTTGAGCAACTGATCGAGCAATCCACGGGTATTCATTCGCAGCCTCCAGGCACTTGGGTTCATAGGAGCAATAGGCCCCCAGCGTAAAACTTAGTGCCAAAAAGCCCCGATCTAGAGTGCTTCCAGATGTAACGTCGAGGTGACGGCGCAAGACTGAGGTAATGCGCAGGCCTGGCGCAGAGCGTCAAGGGCTGCATTCCCCCGCAGCGCGTGGTTACGATCCATAGGCTGTCCACGCAGCGAGTCGGAAATAAGTTGTTTCACATGCAACGCCGTCACCCTGCTATCAACCATTTTTCCTGCACCATCGAACCGCTTAAGCTATCCGGCGTCTGTTTATAGTCCGTTGCGTTTGGCCGAAGGCATGTCCGAACCGTAATTTCTGATCCGCTACGTGCCAGGAAAGGCGCGGGATTTGCTCACGACAGGTTGTCTCTATGCACCGCAGGAATTTGCTCAAAGCGTCCATGGCCATTGCGGCTTACACCGGTTTATCGGCCAGCGGCCTGCTCGCTGCGCAGGCTTGGGCTGGCAACCGTGCCGCCGATGGCGAGGCCGTTGCCTTCGATTTTGAATCGCTCAAAGCCCAGGCCAAGAAACTCGCCGGGACTGCTTATAAAGACACCCGCCAAGTGCTGCCGCCAACCCTGGCGACCATGACCCCGCAAAATTTCAACGCCATCGGCTACGACCGCAACCATTCACTGTGGAAAGACCTGAACGGCCAACTCGATGTGCAGTTCTTCCACGTCGGCATGGGCTTCAAGACGCCGGTGCGCATGCACAGCGTCGACCCCAAGACCCGTGAAGCACGCGAGGTGCATTTCCGCCCGTCGCTGTTCAACTATGAAAAGACCACCGTCGATACCAAACAACTGACCGGCGACTTGGGTTTCTCCGGCTTCAAGCTGTTCAAGGCGCCGGAACTGGACCGCCATGACGTGCTGTCATTTCTCGGCGCCAGCTACTTCCGCGCAGTGGATTCCACTGGCCAGTACGGCCTCTCCGCTCGTGGCCTGGCCATCGACACCTACGCGAAAAAACGCGAAGAATTCCCCGACTTCACCCAGTTCTGGTTCGAAACCCCGGACAAGGACGCCACGCGTTTTGTGGTCTACGCCCTGCTCGACTCGCCGAGCGCCACCGGCGCCTACCGTTTCGATATCGACTGCCAGTCGAACCAGGTGGTGATGGCGATCGACGCCAACATCAACGCGCGCACCGCCATCGAGCAATTGGGCATCGCGGCGATGACCAGCATGTTCAGCTGCGGCACCCACGAACGGCGCATGTGCGACACCATCCACCCGCAAATCCACGATTCGGACCGCCTGGCGATGTGGCGCGGCAACGGCGAGTGGATCTGCCGCCCGCTGAACAACCCGGCCAAGTTGCAATTCAACGCGTTTGCCGACAAAGACCCGAAAGGCTTCGGCCTGGTGCAGACCGACCATGAGTTCGCCAGCTATCAGGACACTGTGGACTGGTACAGCAAACGCCCAAGCCTGTGGGTTGAACCGACGACCGCCTGGGGCGAAGGCTCGATCGACCTGCTGGAAATTCCTACCACTGGCGAAACCCTGGACAACATCGTGGCCTTCTGGACCCCGAAAAAGCCTGTGGCCGCCGGCGATTCGCTGAATTACGGCTACAAGTTGTACTGGAGCGCACTGCCACCGGTGAGCACGCCGCTGGCGCAAGTCGACGCGACCCGCTCAGGCATGGGCGGCTTTACCGAGGGCTGGGCACCGGGTGAGCACTACCCGCAAGTCTGGGCACGCCGTTTTGCCGTGGACTTCAAAGGCGGCGGCCTCGACCGACTGCCGGCCGGCACCGGCATCGAGCCCGTGGTGACTTGCTCCCACGGTGAGGTGAAGGATTTCAGCGTGCTGGTGCTCGACAACATCAAGGGCTACCGCATCCTGTTCGACTGGTACCCGACCAGCGACAGCGTGGAGCCGGTGGAACTGCGGCTGTTTATCCGCACTCAGGACCGCACCTTGAGTGAAACCTGGCTGTACCAATACTTCCCGCCTGCGCCCGAGGCGCGTAAGTACACCTGATTGCCTAGGAAAACGAAGGCTGTGTGGGAGCCGGCTTGCCTGCTCCCACATTCCTGTAGTTGGGTCCTGAAACCCAGCCCTTTCAAGCTCTTTAGATAGAACAGGCGGTAAGTACCCCGTGGCGAGCGGGCTTGCCCCGCGTTGGGTTGCGAAGCAGCCCCAAACCAACGACCGGAGATTGTCTGACTCACCGCATTCTTCCTTTTTAGGGTCGCTTCGCAACCCAACGCGGGGCAAGCCCGCTCGCCACAGGGATAGCGTTCGCCCTATCAGACAGATTTCCAAATGCCTTGAAAGGGCTGGCCCTAAAACCGCGACACACTCTTCATCGCTCCAATCAAATACCGCATCGCAACCTGATCGCTTTCGGTCAGGGCGCGGTACTGCGCAAGCAACTCTGCTTCATCCGAACTCAGCCTTCGGCCACACCCGAATGCCCTGCGGCTCAGAAAAGACATCACCGCACCCGCTACACCATAGGACTTGGCCATGGACTGTTTCTCCTGAAATCAATCTAAAACTCCTGGTGCCCACCCTCCGCCTCCCGTGAAGCGCAATGCTTCGTCGGACAAACAGACTGACTCCTTGGGCCAGAAATCAGACTTACCCCTAAGCGTAGAAAAAATCTCGTCACGTGTGGGATTTTTTTAAAGCATTCACTCAAATAAATGGCTTTGGTAACAAAGACCTACAGCCCTTTCTTACATATTGACCAATAGAGCTCCACCTTCGCCACACCTGAGGCGGGCAAGAAAAAACCCACCGGGTCAGGGTGGGTTTTGCGGGGCACGCGTGTGGGATCAATCCCTCAGATCAGACTCATGAATCGGCTGGTCGCGGTGGGTCGCCCGCTGGTATTGCGCCGGCCAAATGGCCTTGCGCCCGCCCAAGTCGTCGTCGGCATGCAGCGGCCAGTACGGGTCACGTAGCAGTTCGCGAGCCAGAAAGATGATGTCGGCCTGGCAGGTGCGCAGGATGTGCTCGGCCTGGGCAGGCTCGGTGATCATGCCGACGGTGCCAGTGGCGATCCCCGATTCTTTGCGCACGCGCTCGGCAAAACGTGTCTGGTAGCCGGGCCCTACGGGAATCTCGGCGTTGGCGGCGGTGCCGCCGGAGGAGACGTCGATCAGGTCCACGCCCAGCGCTTTGAGGCGTCGCGCCAGTTCCACGGTTTCATCGGGGTTCCAGCCGTCCTCCACCCAATCGGTGGCCGACACCCGCACAAACAACGGCAAATCCTCGGGCCAGACCTCACGTACCGCCGTCGTCACTTCCAATACCAGGCGAATGCGGTTTTCGAACGAGCCACCGTATTGATCACGACGCTGATTGCTGATGGGCGAGAGGAATTGATGCAACAGGTAACCGTGAGCGGCGTGGATTTCCACCACTTCGAAACCGGCGGTCAACGCGCGTTTGGCCGCGGCCACGAAGTCACCGATCACTTGCTGGATTTGCGCTTCGTCCAATTGCCTGGGTTGGGTGTGGTTGGGGTCGAAGGCAATCGGCGAGGGGCCGACCGGTACCCAGCCACCCTCCTCCGGTTTGACGCTGCCATGCTTGCCAATCCACGGCCGGTGGGTGCTGGCCTTGCGCCCGGCGTGGGCCAATTGGATGCCCGCCACTGCGCCTTGGGCGGCAATGAAGCGGGTAATGCGCTGCAGCGGTTCGATCTGTTCGTCCTGCCACAAGCCCAGGTCCTGGGCGGTGATGCGGCCGTCCGCGGTCACGGCGGTGGCTTCAGTGAAAATCAGCCCGGCGCCGCCCACCGCGCGGCTACCGAGGTGCACCAGGTGCCAGTCATTGGCCAGGCCGTCTTCGGCCGAGTATTGGCACATCGGCGACACGGCAATGCGGTTGAGCAGGGTCAATTGGCGCAGGGTATAGGGTTCGAGCAGCTGACTCATGGCGCACCTCTTCTGGGGTCTGTGGGCACTGTTCAACAGTGCCTAGAGCCTAGTCGACAACGCCCGATTGCACAGGGTTCAGAAGGAAAGCGGGAGCCGATTGCCGGCTCCCGTGCAGCCACAGCTTACATTTCGACCTGGGTGCCCAGCTCGATCACCCGGTTTACCGGCAGCTTGAAGAAGCGCAGGTTGCCGTTGGCGTTCTTCAACATGAAGGCGAACAGCGCCTCACGCCAGCGCGCCATGCCTTTGATGCGCGAAGCAATGACGGTTTCGCGGCTGAGGAAGTAAGTGGTACGCATCGGGCTGAAATCCAGCTCGTCCAGATGGCACAGCTTCAACGCTTGGGGCACGTCCGGCTCATCGGCAAAACCGAAGTGCAGGATGACCCGGAAGAAGCCTTCACCGTAGGCATCCACCTCGAAACGCCGCGTAACCGGCACGCGGGGGATGTCTTCGTAGACCACCGTCAACAGCACCACTTGCTCGTGCAACACCTGGTTATGCAGCAGGTTGTGCAACAGCGCGTGGGGCACCGCGTCGGGGCGCGCGGTAAGGAACACCGCCGTGCCCTGCACGCGATGAGGTGGCTGCACGCGGATACTGCTGATAAAGATCGGCAGCGGCAGGCCACCTTCGTCGAGGCGGTCGACCAGCAATTGCTTGCCGCGCTTCCACGTGGTCATCAGCACAAACAGCACGATCCCCGCGAGTACCGGGAAGGCGCCGCCCTGGATGATTTTCGGCACGTTGGCGGCAAAATACAGCCCGTCCACCAACAGGCAGCAGATCAACACCGGCACGGCCAGGATCGGTGGCCATTTCCACAGCAGCAACATCACCGCAGACACCAGAATGGTGGTCATCAACATGGTTCCGGTCACGGCCACGCCATACGCCGACGCCAGTGCGTTGGAGGACTCGAAGCCCAGCACCAGCAGAATCACGCCAACCATCAACGCCCAGTTCACTGCGCCGATATAAATCTGGCCCTGCTCGGCGCTTGAGGTGTGCTGGATGTGCATGCGCGGGATGTAACCCAGCTGGATCGCCTGACGCGTCAGCGAAAACGCACCGGAAATCACCGCCTGGGATGCAATCACTGTCGCCAGGGTGGACAACACCACCAGCGGAATCAGTGCCCAGCTCGGCGCCAGCAGGTAGAACGGGTTGCGCGCTGCTTCCGGGTCGCCCAGCAACATGGCGCCCTGGCCGAAATAGTTAAGCACCAGTGCCGGCAACACCAGGATGAACCAGGCGCGGGCAATGGGCTTGCGGCCAAAGTGCCCCATGTCGGCATACAGCGCTTCGGCACCGGTCAATGCCAGCACGACTGCGCCGAGGATCGCGACGCCAATACCCGGGTGATTCTGGAAGAAACGCACGCCCCACATTGGGTTCAAGGCGCTGAGCACTTCAGGGTGCAGGGTGATGCCATACACTCCGAGGCCGGCCAACACCAGGAACCAGGTGACCATCACCGGCCCGAACAGCTTGCCGATGCGGTCGGTGCCGTGTTTTTGGATCAAAAACAGTGCCACCAACACCACCAGGGCAATCGGCACCACCCATTTTTCCAAACCGTCGAACGCCAGCTCCAGGCCCTCAATGGCCGACAACACGGAAATCGCCGGGGTAATCATGCTGTCGCCGTAAAACAACGCCGCACCGCACAAACCACACACCACCAGGAAACTGCGCAGTTTTTTGCGTTCTCCCGCCGCCCGTCGGGCCAGCGCGGTCAAGGCCATGATGCCGCCTTCGCCCTGGTTGTCGGCGCGCAGCACAAACAGCATGTATTTGATCGAAACGACCCAGATCAGCGACCAGAAGATCAGCGCCAGAATACCCAGCACGCCGTCATGGTTGACCTGAACCCCGTAACCGCCAGTGAACACCTCTTTCAGGGTATAGAGCGGGCTGGTACCGATATCGCCGTACACCACCCCGACCGCCGCCACCAGCATGCCAATCGGCTTTGCGTTGGAATGTTCGGCACTTGCTGCCTGACTATTTGCCTGACCCATCTACCACTCCTGCCCTTTTGACCCGAGGTCTTTTATAAACAGCACTGCCTGAGCATGCGCCGTTTTACTTCCAGTTACAGACGGATTATTGACTCAGGGGTTTCACCCACGCGTCACGGCGCGAAGCATAGCGCAGCACTCGTCGCATTTCCCTGCATAAAGCTGGTCAAGTGCGCTGCCCGTCGCTAGAATTGCGCACTTTTTGACCAGAGGCACACCAAGTGCCCGTTTACCGCCCTGTCGTGCCCGGCTGGCGGCGTCATTCAATACCGAGGTTAGACATGTCCACCACCATCGCAAAAGCCAACCCCAAGGTCGGCTTTGTATCCCTGGGTTGCCCGAAGGCTCTGGTCGACTCCGAACGCATCCTTACGCAACTGCGCATGGAAGGCTATGACGTTGTGTCCACTTACCAGGACGCGGACGTGGTGGTGGTCAACACCTGCGGCTTCATCGACTCGGCCAAGGCTGAATCGCTGGAAGTGATCGGCGAAGCCATCAAGGAAAACGGCAAGGTCATCGTGACCGGCTGCATGGGCGTGGAAGAAGGCACTATCCGCAACGTGCACCCTAGCGTGCTGGCCGTGACCGGCCCGCAACAGTACGAGCAAGTGGTCAACGCCGTGCACCAAGTGGTGCCGCCGCGTCAGGACCACAACCCGCTGATCGACCTGGTGCCGCCCCAAGGTATCAAGCTGACCCCGCGTCACTACGCGTACCTGAAGATTTCCGAAGGCTGCAACCACAGTTGCAGCTTCTGCATCATCCCGTCGATGCGCGGCAAGCTGGTCAGCCGCCCGGTCGGTGACGTACTCGACGAGGCCCAGCGCCTGGTCAAATCCGGCGTGAAAGAGCTGTTGGTGATCTCCCAGGACACCAGCGCCTACGGCGTCGACATCAAGTACCGCACCGGTTTCTGGAACGGCGCGCCGGTGAAAACCCGCATGACCGAACTCTGCGAAGCCTTGAGCAGCCTGGGTGTTTGGGTGCGTCTGCACTACGTTTACCCGTACCCGCACGTCGACGAGCTGATCCCGCTGATGGCCGCCGGCAAGATCCTGCCGTACCTGGACATCCCGTTCCAGCACGCCAGCCCGAAAGTCCTCAAGGCAATGAAACGCCCGGCGTTCGAAGACAAGACCCTGGCGCGGATCAAGAACTGGCGCGAAATCTGCCCGGAACTGATCATCCGCTCCACCTTCATCGTCGGCTTTCCTGGCGAGACCGAAGAAGACTTCCAGTACCTGCTGGACTGGCTGACCGAAGCGCAGCTGGACCGCGTCGGTTGCTTCCAGTACTCCCCGGTGGAAGGCGCCCCGGCCAACCTGCTGGACCTGGCCGTGGTGCCGGACGACGTCAAGCAAGACCGTTGGGAGCGTTTCATGGCGCACCAACAAGCCATCAGCTCGGCGCGCCTGCAACTGCGCATCGGCAAGGAAATCGAAGTGCTGATCGACGAAGTCGACGAACAAGGCGCGGTGGGCCGTTGCTTCTTCGATGCCCCGGAAATCGACGGTAACGTGTTTATCGACGACGCCACCGACTTGAAGCCGGGCGACAAAGTCTGGTGCACCGTAACCGATGCTGACGAATACGACCTGTGGGCTGAAAAGCGCGACTGAGTCGATAAAACCTGAAAAAGCCCTGCCTCTGGACAAGATGCGGGGCTTTTTTCGGTCTATCGTTTGGTGCGATCAACTTCACCGGCAAGGGGCAGCGGGCATGCGTCAGCATTCGGTTATCCACACACCTAACAGCAGCGACTACGCGCAATTGGCGCAGATCTGGGAAGACTCGGTGCGCGCGACCCACGACTTCCTGCCGGACAGCTACATCGTGTTGCTGAAAAACCTTGTGCTGACGCGCTACCTGGACGCCGTAATGCTGATCTGCACCAAAGACGCGCGCCAACGCATCACCGGATTTGCCGGCGTGGCCGCGGGCAAGGTCGAAATGCTGTTCATCGCGCCGCAACACCGTGGTGAAGGCCTGGGCCGGCAACTGCTGCGTTATGCCATCGAACGCTTGAACGCCGATATGCTGGACGTTAACGAGCAAAACCCCCAGGCGCTGGGGTTTTACTTCAAGCAGGGTTTCGAAGTCATCGGCCGCACGGAACATGATGGCCTGGGGCAGCCCTATCCGTTGCTGCACATGCGTTTGCGCCAGCAGCAAATCTGCAGCGGTTGAACTACTGCCTGACAAAGTGTGGGAGCTGGCTTGCCTGCGATGGCATCAACTGGTTTTGCCTGATGAACCGAGGTGCCTGCATCGCAGGCAAGCCAGCTCCCACAGTTGATCCCCATTTGGTCTGGGGAATCGCAGTCTGCTCTTAAAAAAACAGCGCCTTTGATTCAACCACTCAGGTCGGCTACCAGGCCGCCGTGCTTTAGATTTTGATCTTGCTTGTGATCTCAGGCGCCCCGTTAACCACGATGGCCGCACGCCGAGCCTAAGCGAGGCACCGAGTGGTGGGGGCGGAGCGTTTTTGGTTACTTTTTGCGCTGTTCAAAAAGTGACCCGCTGTAAGAGCGGAACCAATACCAGCCGTTACCGCAGCAACGGAGATGTACTCACCCCGACACTCCCCCCACAACACCCAAACCAAACCAACTCCGCTAAACACCCCCAAAAGCCCCAAACCCGAAATGGGTCCGGGATTAACCGGCGCCAGGCAGGTACAATAGCCGCCCACTTTTGTTACGGCCCTTGTCATGACTGACCCCATACGCCTCTCCAAACGCCTCATCGAATTAGTCGGTTGCTCCCGTCGGGAGGCCGAGCTGTTCATCGAAGGCGGCTGGGTCTCGGTAGACGGCGAAATCATCGACGAACCGCAGTTCAAAGTTACCACCGAAAAAGTCGAACTCGACCCCGACGCCAAGGCCACCGCGCCAGAGCCGGTCACCATCCTGCTGCACGCCCCAGTCGGCGTCGACGTCGAAACCGCCATGGCCTCGATCAGCGCCGACACCCTGTCCGAAGAACACCGCTTCAGCAAGCGCCCGCTCAAAGGCCACTTCCTGCGCCTGACCGCCAGCGCCGACCTGCAAGCCAAGGCCAGCGGCCTGCTGGTGTTCACCCAGGACTGGAAAATCCTGCGCAAGTTGACCGCCGATGCCGCCAAAATCGAGCAGGAATATGTGGTTGAAGTCGAAGGCGACATGGTTGCCCACGGCCTCAACCGCCTGAACCACGGCTTGACCTACAAAGGCAAAGAGCTGCCGGCCGTCAAAGCCAGCTGGCAGAACGAAAACCGCCTGCGTTTTGCGATGAAAAACCCGCAACCGGGTGTGATCGCGCTGTTCTGCGAAGCAGTTGGCCTGAAAGTCGTCGCCATCCGTCGCATCCGCATCGGTGGCGTTTCAATCGGCAAGGTGCCGGTCGGCCAATGGCGTTACCTGTCCAGCAAAGAGAAGTTCTAAACCGCCCCCTTTTCCCGGCACCGCCTGACCCGGCGGTGCCCTCAGTTGAATACCAGGATTGCCCACCATGATTCACAACGACGTACTGCGCAGCGTGCGCTACATGCTCGACATCAGCGACAACAAGATGGTCGAGATCATCAAGCTCGGCGGCATGGACGTGACCAAAGACGACCTGCTGACCTACCTGAAGAAGGATGAAGAAGAAGGCTTCGTGTTCTGCCCGGACGAGGTCATGGCGCACTTCCTCGACGGCCTGGTGATCTTCAAACGTGGTAAGGACGAAAGCCGTCCGCCGCAGCCGATCGAGACCCCGGTGACCAACAACATCATCCTCAAGAAACTGCGCGTGGCCTTCGAATTGAAAGAAGACGACATGCACGCCATTCTCAAGGCCTCCGAGTTCCCGGTGTCCAAGCCGGAGCTGAGCGCGCTGTTCCGCAAGTTCGGCCACACCAACTACCGTACGTGTGGCGACCAGTTGCTGCGTAACTTCCTCAAGGGCCTGACCCTGCGAGTGCGTCCGTAAGCCATGATTTACAACGTCTCGCCCGTCGGCTTCGTGCGCTCCTGCTTTAAGGAGAAGTTCGCCATCCCGCGCCAACCGCAGCTGGCGCCTGCCGCCCGTGGCGTGCTGGAGCTGGTGGCGCCGTTCGACGGCGGTGAGGCAGTACAAGGCCTGGAGCAGGTCAGCCATGTGTGGCTGGTGTTTGTGTTCCATGAAGCCCTGGAAGACAAGCCGCGCCTGAAAGTGCGCCCACCGCGCCTGGGCGGCAACACCTCCATGGGCGTATTTGCTACCCGTGCGACCCACCGGCCCAACGGCATCGGCCAGTCGGTGGTGAAGCTGGACAAGGTGGAGCCCGGCAAGCTGTGGATATCCGGGATTGATTTGCTCGATGGCACGCCGGTGCTGGATATCAAACCGTACGTGCCGTATGCCGACATTATCGACACCGCCACCAACGGCATCGCCAGCGGCGCGCCACAGCCGATTCCAGTGCAGTGGCTGAAGACGGCGCTGCACCAGGCGCAAGGCCATGCCCAGCGTCTTGGCGAGCCCTTGGTGGAGTTGATTGATCAGTGTTTGGCACAGGATCCACGGCCGGCGTACCAGACGCCGGGGCCTGAACGCGAGTACGGCGTGCGGTTCTGGGATGTGGATGTGCGCTGGCATTATCCCGAGGCGGGGATGATTTGCGTGCTGGAAGTGCTTCCAGCCGATTAAACGCCGAAAACAACTGTGGGAGCTGCTTGTGTGGGAGCGGGGGGGGCAGCGGTGGAGAAACCACGGGTTGTGCAGTTGAACGCGGGGGTGGGATAGCAGGGCAGC
>NZ_JAFCTN010000021.1:0-76972 GCF_049896045.1 Pseudomonas sp. PWP3-1b2 | reverse complement strand
CTGGCTTGCCTGCGATGCAGACACCTCGGTTGTTCAGTTGAACCGAGGTGATGCTATCGCAGGCAAGCCAGCTCCCACACAAGCCAGCTCCCACAGGCTTTTGAATCAGTCGTTACTTCTTACTTCTCGACGAACGCACGCTCGATCAAGTAATCACCCGGCTCACGCATCCGTGGCGAAACTTTCAGGCCGAAGCTGTTCAACACTTCGCTGGTCTCGTCCAACATGCTTGGGCTGCCGCATAGCATGGCACGGTCGTCTTCGGGGTTGATCGGCGGCAGACCGATATCGCTGAACAGCTTGCCGCTGCGCATCAGGTCGGTCAGGCGACCTTCGTTTTCGAACGGCTCGCGGGTCACGGTTGGGTAGTAGATCAACTTGTCACGCAGGGCCTCGCCGAAGAACTCGTTCTGCGGCAGATGCTCGGTGATGAATTCGCGGTAAGCGACTTCGTTGACGTAGCGCACGCCGTGGCACAGGATCACTTTTTCGAAACGCTCGTAGGTTTCCGGGTCCTGGATCACGCTCATGAACGGCGCAAGGCCCGTACCGGTGCTGAGCAGGTAAAGGTGTTTGCCCGGCTTCAAATCGTCAAGCACCAGGGTGCCTGTCGGTTTTTTGCTGATGATGATCTCGTCGCCTTCCTTCAAGTGCTGCAATTGGGAAGTCAGCGGGCCATCGGGCACTTTGATGCTGAAGAACTCCAAATGCTCTTCCCAGTTCGGGCTGGCAATGGAGTAAGCGCGCATGAGCGGGCGGCCGTTGGGCTGTTGCAGGCCGATCATCACGAACTGACCGTTCTCGAAGCGCAGGCCCGGGTCGCGGGTGCACTTGAAGCTGAACAGAGTGTCGTTCCAGTGATGAACACTGAGGACACGCTCGTGGTTCATGTTGCTCATGTACGGGGGACTCCTGGAAATGGGTCTGCGCCAAATAGTGTTGCGCAATTGCACAGCATTCTAATGGCGGCGACAATATCTGTTAACTGGATTATTAAGATAAGGGTTATCGGTTATATCGATATGCGATTTACTCTCCGCCAACTGCAAGTCTTCGTCGCCGTCGCCCAGCAGAATAGCGTCTCACGCGCTGCTGGCCTTCTGGCCTTGTCTCAATCCGCCGCCAGCACGTCGATCACCGAGCTGGAGCGTCAATCCAGCTGCCAATTGTTCGACCGCGCGGGCAAACGCCTGAGCCTCAACGCCCTCGGCCATCAGCTGTTGCCCCAGGCGGTGGCGCTGCTGGACCAGGCCAAGGAGATCGAGGACCTGCTCAATGGCAAGTCCGGTTTCGGCTCCCTGGCGGTCGGCGCTACGCTGACGATTGGCAATTACCTCGCCACCCTGCTGATCGGCAGTTTCATGCAGCAACACCCGGAAAGCCAGGTGAAACTGCATGTGCAGAACACTGCCAATATCGTGCACCAGGTTGCGCATTACGAAATTGACCTGGGTCTAATCGAAGGCGACTGCAGCCACCCGGACATTGAGGTGCAAACCTGGGTGGAGGATGAACTGGTGGTGTTTTGCGCGCCCCAGCATCACCTGGCCAAGCGCGGCGTGGCAACGATGGACGAGCTGACCCATGAAGCCTGGATCCTGCGGGAACAAGGCTCGGGGACGCGCCTGACCTTTGATCAGGCCATGCGTCACCACCGTAGCGCGTTGAATATCCGCCTGGAGCTGGAGCACACCGAGGCCATTAAACGGGCTGTGGAATCGGGATTGGGGATTGGCTGCATTTCCCGCCTGGCGCTGCGTGACGCGTTTCGGCGTGGCAGCCTGGTGCCGGTGGAAACCCCTGACCTGGACCTGTCCCGGCAGTTCTACTTCATCTGGCACAAGCAGAAGTACCAGACCTCCGCGATGCGCGAGTTTCTGGAACTGTGCCGCGCCTTCACTGCCGGGGTTCAGCGTAGCGACGAGATCGTGCTGCCGAGCATCGCCTGATCGTTAGATCAGGATGATGGCCCACACCAGGGCGATCATGGTCAGCGCAACGAATTGCGCGGCGCTGCCCATGTCCTTGGCGTTTTTGGACAACGGGTGGCGGTCCAGGGAAATCCGGTCAATCGCGGCTTCTACCGCCGAGTTGAGCAACTCGACAATCAACGCCAGCAGGCACACGGCAATCAGCAACGCGCGCTCGACGCGGCTGACGTGCAGGAAGAAACTCAACGGAATCAGGATGACGTTCAGCAACACCAATTGGCGAAATGCTGCCTCGCCGGTGAAAGCTGCGCGCAGGCCATCGAGGGAATAGCCCCCTGCGTTGAAGATACGTTTGATACCGGTTTGACCCTTGAAAGGCGACATAGAAGTAGGCAACTGAACCAAAGAAGTGGGGGAAGCTAGTTCACGCAAAGTCAAAAAAGCGTGAAGCGGTGGCATCTTAATGCTGCGAAATTGACTCAAGTTGTTGCAAGAGCAGCGCCGCCTGAGTGCGCGTACGCACGCCCAGTTTGCGGAAAATCGCCGTGACGTGAGCCTTGATAGTCGCTTCCGACACACTCAGCTCATAGGCAATCTGCTTGTTCAACAAGCCTTCACAGACCATCGTCAACACCCGGAACTGCTGGGGCGTCAGGCTGGCGAGGCCATCACGTGCGGCCTTGGCTTCGTCGGACACGTTGATTTCTTCGAACGCTTGCGGCGGCCAGGACACGTCGCCGTCCAATACGGTTCGCACCGCTTTCTGAATGGCTTCCATCGAGCTGGATTTCGGAATAAAACCGCTGGCACCGAACTCCTTCGAGCGCACCACCACGTCAGCCTCTTCCTGAGCCGAGACCATCACCACGGGGATCTGCGGGTATTGCCCGCGCAACAACACCAACCCTGAAAAACCGTAGGCGCCGGGCATGTTCAGGTCGAGCAGCACCAGGTCCCAGTCGGATTTTTCAGTGAGGCGGGCTTCCAGCTCGGCGATACTGGCCACTTCGACCAGGCGCACGTCCGGGCCAAGGCCGAGGGTTACGGCCTGATGCAGCGCACTGCGAAACAGCGGATGGTCATCGGCTATCAGGATGTCGTATGTGGCCATTGATTAAATGATCCTGTTTTTTATGGGAACCCTGATGGTTTCAGGGTTCGCCAACACACAAGGCGACGGCCAGGCAGCCGTTGCCACGGGGCATACTCAACGTCAAAAACACCTGCAACGACGCTGAAAATTCACGGTTACGCCCCAATCGGCGCTCAGCATGCCCAGCGTAGCCTAGGGGGTCAAGCACTACGCCCGCGGGCATTTTAGCGGGTTGCGCAGTTACGGTGCCATCATGCACACATCGTCTGGCTATACCGCCGGTATATAAGGCGCCAGACGAATATGCACCTCATCCGCCGGGTCCAGCGGCATCTGGAACTTGGCCGCCAGGTAATGCGTGCTGAAAACGTCCAGGTAGGCGTCCAGCACTTCGCTGGCCACGGCGTCGTCGGCCAACTCCAGGCACAGGGCTGCGACCTCGGCCGTGCAAAAATGGTCATCACGCTTGGAGCGGCGCAGTTTGTAGCGCGACAGCTGCTCAGGCGCGAGGCTCAGCACTGGCAAGTGTTCCAGGTATGGGCTTTTGCGGAACATCTTGCGCGCTTCGCTCCAGGTGCCGTCCAGCAGAATGAACAAAGGGCGTTTGCCCTCTGCCACGCTCACTTGGCTGACAACGCGTTCTGGTGCGACGAATTCGCCGGGGAACACAATGTAGGGCTGCCACTGTGGATCGGCCAGCAAGGTGAGCAAACCAGGCTCGACCTCCGTGCGTGACCAGGCAAACGCAGTGGTGTCGGCGATGACGTCGGCGATCAGCCAACCGGTGTTGCTGGGTTTCATCGGCTCAACATCGTGCATCAACAGGCACATGGCGGACCGCGCCGGTACTTGCGGGCGCCAGGCGCACAGGCAGTATTCGGGAATAACCCGGCAGCCGGGGCAGCGCTCGGCGCGCGAACCACGGTTGAGAAAAGGCCGGACGGCCCGTGCCAGTCGCTGGGAGCGCAAGCGGGAAACGGCATGGCTCATCGGATACACCGCGAGCAGGGGTCAATCAACACAGTCGAAACTCGAAGAAGGCTTAAGTAGCCGCAGTTTACCAGCGATACGCCTGGCTGTAGTGGCGCAGGGTCACCTATAATTGCGTGCCACTGAACGCACAGCCCAGTGGCTGGTCTATGCACCAGTAACCGAATCAGGAGAGTTTCATGCTGCGTTCCATGCTGCGCCTTGTCGCCCCATCCGTCGCCCTTGCGCTGGTCATGCCTGTGGCCGCCCACGCGGCCTCGCTGCTGGAGGCCCAAATGAACCGCAAACTGCAAAGCGTCGCGGCTGAAAGCAACAAGGACCTGCCACGGGAAATCGATGAAAAAACCCTGGAAGTGGCCTACACCGTTGAAGGCATGCAACTGATCGATCACCTGAGCGTGCAATCGGACCGCGCAGAACAGATGCGCGCCAACCCGAAAGCCGTGTATTTCCAACTGGGCCAAAGCGTGTGCCTGAACAGCGGTTATCGCGAGCTGATGGCCAAGGGTGCGGTGATGCGCTACGACATCACCGAGAACAAGACCAACCGCCCTGTGGCGTCGGTCAAGTTCGTGGAAGCCGATTGCCCGGCACCTGCGGCTGCGAAGAAGAAAAAGTAACGCCCGTTTGACCCTCGCGCGCCTCTGTCCAGCGGCGCGCGCCCCCCTCCGCTGGATTGGTCTGCAGACAGCTAAATTGCCCGATGTGTGACCAATAACCGGTTGCCAGCCATGGGTTTTTCGGCTCATGATCGCCTCATCTCGACGACCCATTTGCAGTGTTTTTCACGCCGTCCTGTAACATTTTCAGGGCAAAAGAGGCTTGCCCTCGTGCAACTTGCAGTGCAAAGGTTTCCAAATCACAAGGAACATACAGAGCCCACTCTGCCGCCTGGCGAATGCCGTGCAACGCCTTAAGGCATGAGGCGACACATGCAAGTGTCGCGGCCTCGGACGAATCTCTCGCCGATGGCCCAGCCTCTGTGAAGAAGGAGAAGTTGAATGCCTTACGAATCCAATGACCAACTGCTTCGTCATTTTGAGCAAAACGGTGCCGACCTCACGCAGCAGGTCGACGCGCAACTGCAACTGATCGCTCCCAACAGCCCGAACATTCCCCTGTATCGCGACATGATCCTCACCGTTCTGCGCATGGCTCAGGACGACCGCAACCGCTGGAACGCCAAAATCACTCTGCAGGCTATCCGCGAGTTGGACAACGCCTTCCGTGTGCTAGAACAATTCAAGGGCAGACGCAAGGTGACCGTATTCGGCTCCGCACGCACGCCGGTTGAAAGCCCGCTGTATGCCTTGGCTCGAGAAGTTGGCGCGCAGTTGGCACAGTCAGACCTGATGGTGATCACCGGCGGCGGTGGCGGCATCATGGCGGCAGCGCATGAAGGTGCCGGCCTGCAACACAGCTTGGGGTTCAACATCACCCTGCCGTTTGAACAGCACGCCAACCCGACCATTGATGGCACCGACAACCTGCTGTCATTCCATTTCTTCTTTACCCGCAAGCTGTTCTTCGTCAAGGAAGCTGATGCGCTGGTGCTGTGCCCCGGCGGTTTCGGCACCCTGGACGAAGCACTCGAAGTGCTGACCCTGATCCAGACCGGCAAAAGCCCGCTGGTGCCTGTGGTATTGCTGGATGCACCCGGCGGCGGGTTCTGGCAAGGCGCGCTGGATTTCATCCGCAGCCAACTTGAAGCCAACCGCTATATTTTGCCCACCGACCTCAAACTGGTCCGGCTGGTGTACAGCGCTGAAGAGGCTGTGGATGAAATCAATCAGTTCTACGCCAACTTCCATTCCACTCGCTGGCTCAAGCGTGAGTTTGTAGTGCGTATGAATCACCCGCTCAGTGAGCGGGCGCTGGCTCATTTGCAGAGTGAGTTCGCCAGTTTGCGGATGAGTGGTGAGTTCCAGCAGTTGGCCTACTCGGGCGAAGAACATGATGAGCCGAGATTCAGCCATTTGACGCGGCTGGTGTTCAACTTCAATGGGCGCGATCAAGGACGGCTGCGGGAGTTGGTCGACTACATCAACTTGCCGGAAAACTGGGCACAGGCTCAGGGGAAGGCGCAGCACCGGGTAACGCCGCAGCCGGCTTGAGTTTTTTGAAGGCAAAAAAAAAGGCCCACTATTTTCATAGTGGGCCTTTTTTGTGGTGTTAGGGCGACGGTAGTGGGGCCGCTTCGCGGCCCAGCGGGAGCAAGCTCCCTCGCCACAACAGTTTGTTAACCCTAAGTTAGATTCAGTCGTCCATGTTTCGACCGCTTAATAAGCGGCTGATCATTTCCATCGAAAACCCGCGATAACTCAAGAAGCGCCCTTGCTTCGCTCGCTCCCTGGCATCAATGGGCAGGTGGCCGGAAAACTTGCGGCGCCAGGTGTCTTCCAACTGAGACGACCAGTCGATACCGCACTCACGCAGGGCGAGGTCGATGTCGGCGCGTTGCAGGCCGCGTTGGCTCAGCTCTTCGCGAATTCGCGCGGGGCCATGGCCGGAACGAGCTCGGTAGGAAACAAAACTTTCGAGATAGCGTGCTTCCGAAAGCAGCCCTTCTTCCGTTAACCGGTCGAGGGCTGTTTCGATCATCTCGGGCTCCGCGCCGCGCTGACGTAATTTACGCGTCAGCTCGACTCGACCGTGCTCGCGGCGAGCGAGCAGGTCCATAGCGGTACGCCGAACGGCGACGAGTGTATCCAGTACAACTGTCATCGTTTGATTCAGATATCAGTGTCGACTTCTTCTACTTCCTGAACCGGCTCGCGGTTAGCGGCCGCTTTCACGTCCGGCGTAGGGGTCAGCAGCTTGTCGCGAATCTGCTTTTCAAGCGTGGCAGCGATGTCCGGGTTGTCTTGCAGGAACTTGGCCGAGTTGGCCTTGCCCTGGCCGATCTTGCTGCCGTTATAGGCATACCAGGCACCGGATTTCTCGACGAAACCGTGCAGCACGCCCAGGTCGATCATCTCGCCGTTCAGGTAGATACCTTTACCGTAGAGAATCTGGAACTCGGCCTGACGGAATGGCGGGGCCACTTTGTTCTTCACGACTTTAACGCGGGTTTCGCTACCAACAACCTCGTCGCCTTCCTTCACCGCGCCGGTACGGCGGATGTCGAGACGGACCGAAGCGTAGAACTTCAGCGCGTTACCACCGGTGGTGGTTTCCGGGCTGCCGAACATCACGCCGATCTTCATACGGATCTGGTTGATGAAGATCACCAGGCAGTTGGCGTTCTTGATATTACCGGTGATTTTACGCAGCGCCTGGGACATCAGACGGGCTTGCAGGCCCACGTGCATGTCACCCATTTCGCCTTCGATTTCAGCCTTTGGTACCAGGGCTGCTACGGAGTCGACCACGATCACGTCGATGGCGTTGGAGCGCACCAGCATATCGGTGATTTCCAGGGCTTGCTCACCGGTGTCCGGCTGGGAAACCAGCAGGTCATCAACGTTGACGCCCAGCTTGCCGGCGTATTCAGGGTCCAGGGCGTGCTCGGCGTCGACGAACGCGCAGGTGGCGCCCATTTTTTGCGCCTGGGCAATCACCGACAGGGTCAGGGTGGTTTTACCAGAAGATTCAGGACCGTAGATCTCAACGATACGACCTTTTGGCAGGCCGCCAATGCCGAGCGCGATGTCCAGACCCAGAGAGCCAGTAGAAATAGCCGGGATCGCCTGACGGTCGTGATCGCCCATACGCATTACGGCACCCTTGCCGAATTGACGTTCGATCTGACCCAGGGCCGCAGCCAAGGCTTTCTTCTTGTTCTCGTCCATTAAAGTCCTCACGTAATCAATAAGGCCTGACGGCCAACACCTGTATAAGTAGACAGTATTGTTCCACAAAGATCCGGGATCGCCTACCCCTGATTTTCGATTTCTGCTGCAGCTCGTCGCAACAACCCCTCTAGCGCGGCCTTTACCGTTTGTCGGCGGACCTCGTCACGGTTGCCGGGGAAGTGCGCGAGTTCGGCGGTGACCTGTTCGCCAACGCCAAATGCCAGCCATACCGTGCCCACCGGTTTGTCGGGAGAACCGCCGTCCGGCCCGGCCACACCGCTGACCGCCACGGCAAAGTGCGACAGGCTTTTTTCCTGCGCACCGCGCACCATCGCCTCGACCACGTCCTGGCTGACGGCACCGACCTTGGCGAACAACCCCTCCGGAACGCCCAATTGCCGGGTTTTCTGTCGATTGGAATAGGTGACATACCCGGCCTCAAACCAGGCCGAGCTCCCCGGGATTCGCGTAATGGCTTCTGCGATACCGCCGCCGGTGCAGGACTCGGCCGTGGTGACATGGGCGTTGAGCACCTGCAAACGGCGACCCAGTTCAGCAGCCAATTGAGTGAGTTCGTTCACGGTCGTCTCCAGGGATGGGCGGGGAATTGCCTACCCTACAGGAGCAAACCGCACACGCAAGCGACAGACTGATGCAAGACACTAACGGGCGACGGCGTGCACGTAAGCCTGGCAGGCACGCAAGGCGATCAGGGCGTTATCGCCGTCGTCGGTGATGCCGATAATTCGTTGAGCATGCGCCGGGTCAAGTCGGGCGCGTGCGGCTGCATGAACCACGCCGCTGGCGGCGGTAGTGGCTGGCACTGCACAACCACCGGCGGGGTCGTTGGCGTCGAGAAGGACTGACAACCGCACATCAGCAGTGGCCAGGCGGTCACGCAGACGAGCTTGATCACGTTGGGCATCGGCAAGCTCCCGGGCATGTTGTTGATCGCCGGCGCTGAGTTGTTGCTCCAGCGCCAGCCGTTTGGCCTGTTCCAGCTGTTGTTGATGCAGCGCCGCCAGGCTTTGTTGACTGAGCGCCTGAGCTTGAGCCGCCGATTGCCGCTCAAGCTGAGCACCATGGCGCCACGCTTGCACCTGCCATACAACAGCCATCAGCAGGCAGACGCCGATCACGCGTAACACGCTTAGGTAACGCATAGCACCGCCTTGGCCCGCCCCCAGAGTTGCAATCGGTCGTCCAGCCCATTGAGCCCGCCATTGATGCGCCGGGTAATGGTGGTGAACTGGTCTTTGTCGGCCAGTTCATTCAGGCCATTGCTGTGCCAGAACCACGCGGCGGACTCACAGGCCCACTGCGGTTGCTCCAGCAACTCGGGTTGCCTCAACAGGCGATCGTCGCCAAACAACGCCTGGCTGCACGCCAGATAATTGCGCCGCCCCGTGATCTGAATCAGCCCCCTGCCCCGGTACTGCTGGCCATCGCCGTCGGCTTCGGGGGTGTTGCCCAGTCTGGCGGCCAGAGTGCCGGTGTCGTATTTGCTCAGGTATTGGTCGCTGCCCAGTTCGCGCACGTAGCGCAACTGACCGGATTCGTGACCGACTTGGGCGAGAAACGCAGCGATGCGCTTGGGGCTGGTGATCGTGTAACGCGCCATTGCAACATTGAGAGCCACCAGGAAAGCAGCCGCTCGAGTGCCTGCGCCAGGCATGATTGCCTGCAGTTGTGTCACTAACATGGAATACGGTCCTTCAGACGATCTGGCGCCTGCGTGTTCAAAAAATCCAGATACTGCCCATCAAGCATGACGTTGTGGGGAGGCGACACCGAACTACCATGTTGAGTAAACGCAACAATGCGAACTCCGCTGAACATGCCGTTCACCTATCAGGTCGGTTGAGTGTGGTCGCAAACGCCCACCCTAAAGTCGCTTACAGGCGCCTGCGATGCATGAACACCCCTTGCGAATTGTTTAACTGTTTAAGTCGACAACCCTCCGGCCGTGATCGAACTGCGATACCCCGTCACTGGGTCACCCACATGAACCACCTTGGTCATCGACCATTGCCCCTGCATATACGAGGGCCAGGTTTCATCCAGCCGCAGCAACCCTTCGGCGGCCAGCAGCGGGTTGCCGGGGCAATCAATCTGCAACTGCAAGTCTTCGCGCCCCACACGCCGCAATTCAGCTTCGGCGACGCTGCGTGCTTCGGCTTCGTTCTGGCAGGGTTGGCGCAAGGTTTTGAACGGGGCATTCCCGACTTGCACCACACGCCTCTTGCCACCGGCTGCATCCCACCAGGTGACGCGAGTGCCCTCATATTTGGCGCGTGTCTTTTCGTCGAGTTTGGCGGTGATGAATGCGTACTCTCCCGGACGGTTGTCCTGAGTCACCGACAACTTCACTTCCGGCAGTTGCTTGAGGGAAATGGAGGTGACTTGCCCGGCTTCGGCCAGCACGTACAGTTCGTTGAAGGGCTTGGTGACCGCGCAGTAACGCTTGGCCAGGCGCGTGATGAACGCCATGTCGCTTTCGTTGGACTGGTCGATATGAGGAATCGCAATGCCTTCAAGCGCAGGCGCCACGCGCGGCGAGAAACCGTGACGGCTGACCAATTGGCGAAACAGCGCGCCCAAAGTGGTCGGCCCGTAACTGGCGGATCGGCGTTGGCGATAACCGCTGGCGTCGACCATGCTGAAGGGTGCAGCGGTGGCCACAATCATCAATCTCATGGGAAACAGCACGGGAGTTCGCTGGGTGACGACAAACTCGCCCTTCTCCACTAATCCAGTCTCCCGGTAACCGACGCGTAAACCTATTTTGCCGTTGAAGCTTGGCAGGCCTTCGAGCCCCTCGATATTGAGGCTCAGTTCCAACCGGTCAGTCTCTACACCCGAGGCGTCGGTATGGCTCCAGCGCATCAGGCGTTCATTGAGCAGCGCCGCATTAGCGCCATAAAACTCTACAATCGGCGTGAATCCCTGTGCCATGCATCCTCCTTAATCCCAGGCCAAAACAGGTCGCACGGCACTTGGCCGCGTTGCCATTTCCGGCACGACCACCCACACGTCCGCCGGCAGCACCGGGCCGTATTCAGCAAGCCCGGGGTTCAAACGCCAGAGAGTTTCTTCGGCGGCGTCGTCGCAGCGAGCCAACTCGCGATAGAGCAGCAGGTTGACCGAATCACCGGCAATACTTCGTACTCTACGCATTGATGAACTCCTCCAGGACCAGGGTCCAGACCATGACCATGGCGGTGCCATCGTCGATCACGTTGCTCTGTTTTTCGACCAGCGAATTAATCCGCCACAGGCCCCAATTGCGCCCAATACCATCGACCAGCGGCAACGGCGCTCGCGCATTTTGCAACGCGCGCAACTCGTCCAGTCGCGCCATGCCGACCGCGTACATGGCCGTACCGCCGAACGTGAGTTTTTCCAGTTTCTGCCCGCTCTGCCGTGACAGGGACTTGCTGGCAATAATTGCCAGGTCGCTCCAACCGCCGTCGGTGTTGCGGGTCAACGAGGAATAGGCAAAGCCTCGGGACAGGCCAAAAATAAAGTCGCCCAGCACCATTTGTTGTCGCATCAATCACCTCCATGGTCGGCCAGTGCCGCGTTGCGCCGCATACCGAGGGCGTCAGTGACCATCGGCATGCACTGAAATTGCAGCGCCTGGATCACCTGGTTGACGACCTGCTGGGCATCGGCCGGGTTCACGCCGGTAATCTGGATGCTCGGAGCCAGGGTGAGCTGGACGCTGTCGGTACGCGCGCTATTGAGTTCCTTGCTCACCGCGTCTGGCGCAGGCAGGCGATCCGTTGCGCTAAACAACTTTCCACCGAGCCAGCTGCCTGCCTCGCTGCCGAGCAAGCCACCGATGGCGCCGCCGACTGCGGTGCCGACGCCGGGGAAAATCAAGGTGCCGATGGCGGCACCCGCGGAAGCTCCTGCCCAAGCGCCACCGGCTGAACTCAGGCCGGCGCCGACCGCTTTTGCATCGCCATTGCGCACGCCCTGGACCACATCCATGGCAGTGTCGACATACTTCAGCGGGCCAAGGCGGCGAGCGGCGGATGACTCCAGTTTGCTCATCGTGCCCAACAGGCCGAAGCCGGGTATCTTCGGCGGATGTGCCACAGGTGCGGCTGAACGCTCATGGCTGACGGTCTGTGTGAGTGGCAGGTTTTTTGTCCGGACTTCGGAAGACAGGGGTACAAGCCCCCGTTCCACTGCACCATTCAGCCCTGGCCCTTTGCCTGAGGGCGGTTGACCGGGAACGCTGTTGTTCTTTCGGCTTTTCGTCTGAGCCCCACCTGCTTGTGGAGCTTGAGCGGGAGCACCCGGATTGCCTCCTGATGAATAGGCGGGGAATAGCGACTGAACCCCCTTCTGCCAAGCACCGCGCAATAAAGCGGAGGCACCACCAGTTTTTTTCGGAACAAGCTTCGCATCCGCCAGCTTCGCCGCGGGCGCTTGTTTCTTTTGCGAGTGCTGAGAGTTCTTCGGCTTCAGCGATTTCTGCGGTTTCCTCGGCTTTTGTGGCCGCTGCGATTTCGGCTTTTGAGTACCTTTCTTTCCGGCAGGCGTGCTTCTGCGGGCGGTGCGGCGACTGCGCGGTGAGCGTTGGGTCGCGTCGTTACAGCAGCACGTCTTATCCTTTTCGAACCCGTCTTCCTTAAACAGCTTCCCAGCCGCGCCAGGCAGTTTACCCAACGTTAAGTCGACCAGATTGCCCGCCACCCGGTCTTTGATCTTGTCGCCCACGCCGGAAACGAGTTCGGAAACCAGCGGAGAAACCACTGACGACATCACCGCTCCAGTTGTTTTGAGCGTCTCGGCGGCAGCAGGTGATTGGCTGACCCATTCGTTGGTAGCGTCCAACACATGCGTCTTGGCTCGCAGCCATGTGTCTTCCCCCAGAATCGGCGCGGGTTCAAGCGTCTTGGTCAGACGCTCTGCACTTTTTGTGGACTCTTCCCGCCGCTCCGTTATCGATTTTTCCGAGGTGGCTTTCGCATCAAACGAAAGGCTGGCATTTGATCGCTGAAAGGCCGCAACCGGATCGAGACTCTGCACATCCCGAAACGTCAGGGCTTCACGCGTCAGGCGCAGTTCTTCCGATGTGCTCGACGTCAGTTCAATGGATGTCTTCTGCTCGGTTCTGGACGATTGAATGTCCACCGTATTGAGCCGCGACATAGGCGGCTCAACACCCAACGCAGTAGGCCGCGACGACGGCGGATCAACACCCAGCGCAGTGAGCCCCGACAAGGAAGCTTCGAGCGCGTCCACGCTAGTGCGCAACACCTCCAAAGACAGCGAGAGACCACTGAGTTCCACGCCGGCGTTAGTGAGCGCAAGACTCATCGGCGAGAGCGGCGCGGCCTCCTCAAGGCTGTTGGGCACCAAAGGGCCTGGATTGACGATATCGGCACCCTTGGCGCCGCTTGTGCTACCAAAAATACCCTGGCCATCCCTGGTCATGGCATAGGCGAGCGAATACGTGTCCTGCATACCGCTTACTCCTGTTTGACGCCAAGGCGAGTGATCGCGATGTCGTAGCGGCGCAATGCTTTTCCGGCGTCCCAGTCGAGGATTTCCGCCTCATTGACCGAGTAAATCAGTGGCACCACATCGAGGATCACTTCGATGTCGCGCTCCGAAAGAAGTCCGCCGGTTGATTTAAAAAATCGTCGATACGCTCCTGCAGTTCCGTCCAGTCGGGAACGGTCAGGCCAGCGAGGTCGGGGATCATCAGGCCGGTGCAATGTGCGGTAATGAACTCGGCACGTTCTTTGTTGGTGGCGAGTTTTTTCATGGCTTTGGTAGCGCGCAGGGCTGGCATTTCCAGGCTCACTGCGGTCAGGCTGCGGCCGGCGGCATCGAGGGGCAGCAGCAATTGCACTTGTTCATAGTTCGACGGCTCATCCCCTTTACCGAGGAAGAACGAGGCAGGCAGCGTCGACATTTCGTGTACGTATTGAGCGATGCTCACGTAGTCCGGGCGCTTGAGCTGGTCGAGCTCTTTTTCCGACAGGCCGGTGGCGAGTTTCGCCAGTTCAAAGAACTGATCGTCCTCGTCGTCACCGGCCCGGGCCAGCGCATCTTTTTGCGCGGCGTAGTACAGCGGTTTGAGTTGAACCTGCTCAATCGACGCGCCGGTGTCGGCAGTGATCGGCGAGAGCAGGAGGTGCAGCGGGGGCATCCAGGCCATGGGGCAATTCCTTGTTGAAACGTGGTTGAAAAACGATCTGAAAACGGACGCGATCACTGTGGGAGCTGGCTTGCCTGCGATGGCATCACCTGGGTGCAGCAGACATACCGAGTCGCCTGCATCGCGGGCAAGCCCGGCTCCCACATGTGACCGTGCTCGCTTCAAATCACACTCGCCCTTAAGGCATCAGTACCGCGCGGCGGGCGTCACCGAGGATGTCCACACCGTTGAGCACAAACTTCTGGGTGCGCACGTCGATGTCGATCACCGAGATACCGTTTTCCAGGCGGTTGTAGGTGCGGCAGGACAGGGCCAGAGTGGTCGTGACCTTATCGCCCATCTTCAGCTTGGTTTCGGTCAGGGTTTTCAACTTGCCGCCGACCGTGTGGTAGGTGAAGTAGGTCTTGCCGTCCTGATCCTGGCCGGCTTCACGCACGTTGAGCAGGATGTCTTCACCCTGCCTCACGCCCAGCGCCAGCATGATTTCTGGCCCGACGCCTTGCAGCATCAGCGTCGCGTTGAGCACCTTGCCGCTCTTGGCCATTTCTTCGGCGATAAAGCGGCCGCCGGTCATCGGCTCCATCTCGAAATCAATGATTGGCGGGGTGAACTCTTCCACTGTTGCGGACAACGGCAGGCCTTGAAGGGTGGCCGCAATGGCCTGTCTTACACGGTTGGTAAACATTAGAGAACGTCCTCCAGGAACTGCTCGATGATTTCATCGCGGGCATTGAGTTGATAAATCATGTGTTCGTTCGGCGCGTAGCGGCCGTAGTCGATGACGATGTACCAGGTGCCGTTTTTGTATTTCTCGACACTGTTCAGTTCCGGGTGCAGGTACACGCTGCCGCCGGGAATGGTCTCGTCGGCGACCAGAGTTTGCAGCCAGTCGTTGATGCGCTTGACCTCCTGGTCCATGAAGGACTTGGTGAGGTTCTTGGCCATGGCTTTCTGGCCAGCCTTGACCAGCTTGCGGCTGATGGCGTCTTCCAGGCCGACGTAGCTGATGAACTTGCCGGTGATGGAGCGGTTACCCAGCAGCGAAAAACCACCGAGGATGGTGCGGGCGTAGTAGCTCACCCCGTAGCGGTTGAGCAGGTCGCCTTCAGTGGAGGTGTCGAGGATGTTGTACTCGACCACGCGGGAAACGTCCTCGGCGAACGTCACCTGATTACCCGGGCTTTCCCATTGCTTGACCTTGGCCAGCGCGGCAATGGCCAGGGAAGACGGCGACAGGAACACGTTTTTCTTCGCGACCTTGGAGTACACCGACGGCATGTTATGCACCAGCAGGCAACGGTCGAAGCCAAGGTCGGCACCGCCCAGCTCGCCACTGTAGGTCACTTGATCAGCGACGCTGGCGTCTTTGCCATCCAGCACCACACGAGCCTTGATGCGCTTGCCGAACGAGGCGAACTCACCGGCCACCGCTTTGGTGCCCGTGAAACCAGGCGCGCCGATGATGGTCAGGTCTTCCGGCACACTGGCCAGCGCAGCCAGGCCCAGCTTGCGGCCGGTGGTGGGCTCATTGCCGCCGATCACATTGTTGAGCGTGTCGGCCGGGGTAGCGCCCTCCTCCACGATCACCACGTAGACCGGCACCTTGACCACTTTGAGGATTTGGTACACCGCCTGAAACAGCGTGCCCGACTCAGCGCCGGTAGGGTCCAGCAGCGCCTGAGTCGTGAAGCTGTTGATGCGAAACGGCGCGTTTTTCGGGATCGACGCATGGGCATTCGGCGCGGTGCCGACCAGGCCAATCACGTTATCGCCCAGGCCACCCATGGCCTCGGGGGATTCGGTGGCATTCACAGTGATGCCGTTGTGCTCGAAGTTCAGAACCTCAGCCATGGTTAGTCAGCCTTCTTGGGTGTGGAGTTGAGGACGCTGGTCAGTTCCAGGCGGCCGGCGGTGCGCAGGGCGGATGCTTCGACGTCGAGCAATTCCAGTTCTTCGCCAGCGGTGGACCAGTGGCCACCTCCGGTGGGGAATGGGATGAGGACGGTGTAGGTTTGGCGGTTATGCATGGGTTTAATTCTCCGGATGGAAAAATGCGAAAGCCCCTGCGGGAGGGGCTTTGGGGAGGCGAAAAAAAAACCGCTTTCGCGGTGAGGTCAAGTTCGATTGGGCAACGGGTAAGCCGCCTTGATTTCAGCGACTTTGTCTCGCCATGCCTTTTCTTTTTCGGGGGTTTCGTCGTATTGCCATTCAAGGAAAAGAGGGTCGGCTTCGGTCACATACAGTGTGCGACGCGCAGCGATGGAGTTTTCCAGTTGTATGGATTTTGCAGCTTCTGCACAAAGTGCAGCCGCCTGCTCTGCAGAAAAACCAAGGCTTTTTAGAATATCTACATCTGCCGGAATATTGATCAGTTGCTCACCACTAGGTGTCACTGCGGACTTTATCGAAATGGTCATTCATGCCCCCTTCATTGCGTAAATTTTGTCGTTGTCATACGCGTACGCCATGCGCTTTTCAGGCAAAGTTGCCCCCAATACGGCATCAGCATCCGCCAAACGATAGGGACGTACGCACCAGCGAATTTCCCAATCGCCTTGTGTGCTCTCACCAATGGCTACTTCAGTATGCAGGCGGCTAAATCCCACCGCATCTGGAAAGGACTTGTTGACCGTGTAGCTAAGCCCCCCGCGAAGGTAAAGTCCGGAATGCATGGACGACCAGATTACCTGCCCATCCTTGGCGTCGAGGTACAAAGGCCTGACACCCGACACATGCCGTGCAATACAGATCATCCCAAAACTGATACCACGGACTGTTTCGCGATAGGTTTGCGAAATACGCTTTACCGTCAGGTAATTGCCGTCCCCACCCCACAGATGCCCGCATCCCTCCATCTGCAAGTTCAGTCCTGCAATATGAAAGATACCTTGCCCAAAAGGTGTCAATCCCGAATTACGGCTGAAAATACGAGAGAAGGTGACTTCAGTCTCACCGCTTTCATTACCCGGCATCATCCACCACACAGGGTAGAAGGTATCGGTTGGCAGTCCGGTAAGGTCAATCTCCTGGCTGTAGAGTGCGCGGCCGTTAATATCCTTTGCTTGAACGCTGTTACGCCAAGCAGTGAACTGGTTTGATGCGACGTCTACTTGAGCGTTAATTTTCCCAATCTGGTTGGTTACGGTATCCGTAAGTTTGTTACATGCATCTACAACTTTCGTAATCGTTGCTTCAATTCCCATCATCAACTCCCTGTCAATTGTTTTGCATTTTCAGCACTTTTTGTAGCGGCGGTTACTGCGCTTCAAGGTGCATAACCCTGTACATCAAATCTATATGGCGCGACATGTTACTAACCGAAGCCGCCGCCATAATCGCGATCTCCTCAGCCAACAACACATTCAGATTTTCACTCCCCACCACAATCGTCACGCTGTCCGCCGGCAACGGCGATACATCCAGCGTGAACTTTTGCAGCACCCGCGCCGCGGCCGCTTTATACGTCAGCAACTTTCCCGCGACGGAATACACCGCCAACAAGGTCCCACTGGCGAGGTAAAAACCGAACTCGCCAATCTCGTATTCAGCCTCGCCATCAAACAGCGCAGCCATTCGAAGTTGCCGCTCACCGAGGTCCTCATAATCCACAATGGCGACCCGTTGGCGCTCGTCACGCAAGGCCACCTCCGTGCCGTCCGGGTCGTAGCGGCCGGTACCGGCACCGACATGGGTAATCTCGCCTTTCAAGCCCTGGTTCTTTGCCTGCAGCACTTCATCCAAACCCTTGGAGGTGAAGCGCACCAGGCGCGTAATGTCATCTGTCATGGCTGCGCCCTGAGGTCGTAGTCGTTAATGGTGTAGTGCTGGGCAACCCCGGCACCGTTAAGTCGAGCAACCAACGCCAACTCCGGCAAGGCACCGTATAGATACAGTTCACTGTCGCTTAAAGGGGCGTGGAGGAGTTGAGTGAGCGCAAGCCGGGCTTCGGTTTCGTGAACGATGGTGATCGTCGCTTGGTCGCGTTCACTTTTTGCGGCATTGATGCGGCGGATCAACCGGTTATGGTCACCGCTGGACCAACTGCGCCCGATGATTGCCTGCACGTCAAAGGTGTAAGGCATACCCATCGGTCGCTGCTGGTACCAGGCGCTGATATTGGGCGTGAAGCCCAAAGACTCCACTGCATAGCTCAGGGCTTTGGGCGTGCCTGCCTGGCGCTGGATCTGCCAGGACAAGGCCACGGTCAGACGCTTTTCAGCCTCGCTGGCATCCGCATCCCACTCGCTGACGCCACGGTCGGCGGCCAGGTAAGGAAGAAATTCGGTGGGCGTGTGCAACGGATTCATCAACGCCGGAAACGGCGGCATCACCCGGTCAAGCAATTGGCCAAACCCGAGGTCCAACGCTTTTTCCAGCGGTGAACTGTTGGCGGGCAACAAACTCGCTTTGGGCTCACTCATAACGTGTGCACCTCCACCTCGACAGCCGTGCAATACGGCGCCTGGAACGCGGTGCTGATGATCGGCGCCAGCGGTTCCAGGATTTGTAGTTGCGCAGCACCGGCGCTGTGGATGGCGTAGTCGATCCAGCTCGGGTCTACCCGGCCTTCCAGGCGATGGCACGATTCGGCGTAGGTTTGCAGTAACTGTTGCGCCGCTACCTGAGTCAGCCCTGAATCAGGGCCCGCGTTGATCTTGGCGACTACGCGAATTTTGTAGGGCTGAATCTGCGCCGCCTGGACGCTGACGAGATCGGTTTCTGGCCGTACATCCGGCCGTGCAAAATGGCGACGCACGCCGTCAAGCAAATCGGCAGACGGTGTGCCATCGCCGTCGCGTGAAAGCACGGTGACCATCACTTCGCCGGGCGCTGTTCGCCGCCCATTGCCATCCTTGACCTGCGCCGCATAACCGTCCGGGTCGAAGGTGTAGTTGACGGTCACTACGCCCGGCGTTGCGCTTTGCACCTTTACCGATGGCCGCTCGCCCAAGGTGAATACCTCGCGGCGATACTGCATCCGCGAGCCTGCCGCCGGGGCGTGGGGTGCCAGGTAGTAGCGCAGGCGAGCGTCGTCGTCGCTTTCCAGCGTTGGCGGTACGGGTGGGAAAGCCGCCGGGTCGCCAGGGTCGAGTACCTGGCGCTCCAGGCCCATGTCGGCCAGGCGTGCATCCAGGTTGCTGCCGGTGGCCCACCACGCCAGCATCTGCTTGATACGCGCATTGTATTTGCGCTCGTGGGTTTGCAGACGCACGCAAAAGGCTTCCAGTGCCAGAGTCAGCAGCTCGCTTTCATTGTCGAGGCTGACCTTGAGTTTGGCCGCGCTTTGCGGCGCTCGGGTGGCGACGTAATCAACCACAAACGCCTTGAATTCAGCCAGCAACGGTTCGAACTCGTCGACCGCGATGATGGCCGGCTCCGCCAGTTGGTTCTGGCCAGGGATCAGCATGCTCATGTCACGACCTCGAAGGATTGTTGGCGGTTTTTCCAGGTGCCGGCAAAGCGCAGTAACAGCCCGGCGCCCTGGCGGGTGGCGACGATGACTTGGGGCTGAAAGTCGCCGATGCCGTTCTGGGTGTTGTAGAACGCTTGAGCGGCATGGCTTTGGGCGAGGATCAACAGATCGTCGCCCAGGTTCTGGCCGAGCAGTTGCGGGATCAGCGAGCCGTACAACGGGCGCTTCTGGCGAGTGCCCACGGGGGTGGTCAGCGCTCGGGTGGCGCGCTGCACAAATTGCAGCCAGTCATCGACGGCTGCCCCGGTATTGCGATCGATGCCGATCATGGGAGGTCCTTATCGCGGGCTGATGACCCGGCCCTGGTGGTCTACCAACGGGCCGCTGAAATGCGCGCCGCCGGCATCCAGTAACAGGCCGGTGCCGCCGATTTGCAGGGTGATGCTCTGGGGGGTGACCGTCAGGCTGGCGGCGCCGACCTTGGCACTGACCTGTTCGCGGGAGCCGCTGAACGTGGTCGGGCCATTGACCCAATTGAAGGTGTGAGTGGCGTCGTCATAGTCACTTTGCGTGCCGTCCTGATGGCGTCGCCGGGTCAACGTGGCAACGCTGGAGACCGGCGGAAACTGACTCGAGTTGAGACCGAATAAAGCGACAGACTGACCGCCACCTTCCCCGCCGCCGTAGTTGAGCAGCAGGCATTGTTCGCCCACAGAAGGAATGCGCGTTTCAGTCTGCGCACCGGCACTGGGATTGAAAAAACGAATGGACGGCGTGAGTAATTCACCGTGGCTGACCTTGCAGGTATTGCTGGCCGGGTCGACCTCCTGACACACACCAATCCGGCAGTAACTTTCGGCACGCCGATACAAATCTTCGAGTTGGGCTTCCATTTCCGCCAGACGCTCGACGATCGGCCCCAGTTGCATGCGTAACAGCGCATCGAACATGGACTACTCCTGCAATGGCCGATATTGGTCGGGGTCGTTGATGTTCGAGACGTCCCAGGTGCAGGCAAACAGCGGTGTGCCTGTAGGATCTTCGAGCAATGGCGGACCGAGGTAGAGGGTTTGGGTGAACGACACCGTCCAGGTGTCGTAGTCCAGTTCCGCGCCGGTTTGAATGGTCGGCGCGGCGACAATGGACGTGGGCACATCGCACTGATCTGCCGGCAGGCCCCAGCGGTTATCCAGGGCCAGGTCCATCAGTTGGCTGGCCAGGTCACAGGCGTCAAAAGGCGCAGAGCCGCTGGCGAGCATGACCTTGAGTGAAACTGACAACACGTGGGCTTTACGCCCTTCGAGAGAACGGGAATTCGGCCCGTTGCGCTCTACGGTAATCAGCACACCAGGTTTGCGCTCGGCGCCCTGAAACTCTTGGTAATTGCCCACATGCAACTGTGGAAAGGCACGCTTGAGTGTCTCGCCAATGGCAATCGGAAGCTGGGACGGTTTCTCAATCAGTATCATCTTTAGCGTCCTTGCAGCGTTGTCTGCCGATACGGGCGCAAAGTCCGGGCTCCGGACCTGGCTGCCCGCCAAACGCAAACCACTCTGGGTATTAGCGCCAGGATGCCCCGCACAGTGACGGGGACTTCCTGCTATCGGGAAATGCGCTTAGAAAGTCCAGCTCCAAGCCGGAAAGGTAGGCAGCGGGCCGGTACCGTGGTCTGGATAGAACACGTGAGGCGTAGGCGCTGCCGTTGGCGTAAAGCCGAAACGAGCCCACATGGGTACGCCGTCCATCACCACGATGTTGCCGTCATCCTGCAACTGCAAGTAGGTACGATCAGATTGGCCGCCTTGGTCCTTGACTGGAATCCAGCTGGTCAGGGCGATCCAAGTACGGCTATGCACATGGTCTACGAGAATGGCGCCGCCTTGCATGTAGAAACAGTTAACAAGGTCCGAGTTTGGACGGTTGTCCACATAGGTATAAGGCACCGCGCTATCTGCTACCCAGATTTTGACGCCGTTATCGTAAAGCACCAGGTTCGCGTCGGCCTCCAGGATCAGCTTGTACTGCTTGCTGGGAGACTCGAGATACTGCCCGACCAGCATGAAGTTACGTGGAGGTAGCACCGAGCTGCCGTTTTGGGTGAACGGAATAATATGGAAACCACTACTGGACATGTTAATCACCTTTGGGTCGATTTATCGCGGAGGATTCCGCTTTTACGTCGCTCGCAGGCGATTGCTCGAGACTCGTGGCCTTCACATGATTCAACGTCCCACATCGGGGGCACTTGATCTGGAGCTCGTTACACTTGCCCGTCCGGGCAAGTAATTTCTTACAGCTTCCGCATCTGAGGTCCTTCAACATCTGTGGACTCCTTTCACAAGCCACATACCCGCTCGAACCGTGAGGTAAAGGACTCGTGCACTTCATTTCAACGCATCAGATTCCAGGTCAACACGTCGATCATTGTTGACCCGGGCGTGGCGTGGGCGGGTCGTTGACCCCAATTCGCTTGGCCGCCCAACGCTCATAAAGGCCGATGGCGACGTCCGCGCCGGCCATGGCGGTGAGGCAACCAATGGCGCCTGCGGTCCAGAGCGACATGCCGGCGGCGTAGCACAGCATCAGTGCTGAAACCCCGCACACCATGCACGCGCCGGATCTCAGCACCAGGCGCCGAATCAGCGACCAGCCGCGGGCGCCCTCCTTGTCTGCACGCCACATTTCGCCGGATACGCCGCCGATCACTGCCAAAATGATCACCAGCCAGATGGGCATTTCCGCTAACGCTTGCTGCTCGTTTGTCATGTCACGCCTCCTGGCTGAGCATTGCCGGCAAAGGGCCGGGTTTTGGGTAAATCCATTTATAGGTAGGCATTCCAAAAAGCCCGGTCGCCCGGGCTTTTCAGTAATGATGTCCTCGATCTTTCGGCGCTACTGGCGCGGTACGGACCCTTCCTCAATGTTTTTCCGACCACGATCCCTGTCTGCCGGATAACTGCTTCTGGTGCTTTACGCTGCACACCCGGGTCAGTTGCCAACCCTCTGAACCGTTAAGGCCGGTTCATCGCTGCCTGTTTTCTTGAAGCGGTGCTACTAAAGAGCGTCGGCATCCTTGCCGGTACTGCCTGGCATCCCTGCCATCGCTTCGATGGCGTCCTTGCCGATGTTGCGTGCCTTCCTTGTCTTCCTTGGCGGCATCCTTGCCGCCTCCACCAGGCCTTGTTGGCTGGCTTGAGATGAAGAATATGCATGTATGCATATACAGTCAATGCACTAATGCATTTATTTTCACAAAGCAAATGCACAGATGCATTTTCAGCCTTGCTGGCCGCGGGATAGGTGGTTTTCTACGGGCGAAAAAAAGCCCGCACATTGGCGGGCGTTGTCTTACGCAAGAAGGTTAACGGGCGTACATGCCCCACCAGAACACATGACCGAGGATGCTGATTTGTTCATCCTGGATATCCTGAAAGCTGTAGTCCTCATCCGGGTGCTCATCGCGATTGAAACTGCGCAGGCGAATCCCGGAAGGCAGGCGGTAGAGCTGTTTCACGCGCAGCTGGCCGTTGTGGTTGATGGCATACAAGTCGCCATCGACGATGTCACCAATGCCACTCTTGCCCGCATTCACCCCCACCGTCGCGCCGTCGCGCAGCACCGGCAACATACTGTTGCCGCGCACCGTCACACACTTGGCCTGGTCAAACTGCACACCGTTGTGGCGAAGGCTGCGCTTGCCGAACCGCAGGCTGGCCTTCTCGCTTTCCTCGATGACGAATCTTCCTGAGCCAGCAGCCAATTCAACCTCACGCAGAAAGGGGATCGACACCTCGTCATCATTAACGGGCGTGTCGTCGTCCCACAGGCTAATGTCCTTGAGTTCCGAGTGCATCGGGTCGCGCCCATCATCGCGCAAAGCGCCCACAACCGCGCGCCCGCGCAGGTGGTCGGTGCTGACGCGGAAGTATTCGGCGATGCGGGATATGTGCTTGTCCGACGGATCAACGATCTTGCCGTTGAGAATCCGGGACAATGTGGATTGAGGCACGCCGGTACGCCGGTGAAGCTCCGTGGGGGAGATCCGGTCGCGTTCGAGGAGTTCTCTTAGGACGGATGAAACGTTGCGTTTTTGCATAGCGGGGATGATGACGGGGGATTTTGGAGTTGGCAAATGCTAATTTGCATATTTTATGCATAATCGACGTAGATGACTGCAATTCTTCCCATGTAACGATGGAACTTATGACTAAAGCGATGTCAATTTGATATCTCAGCGAAACGGTCATTGAGATTGGCCCCATCAGTGCCAGGCTGCTTCCTGGCAAACCAAGGAAGAATGTGATGAAACTCGTATTGGCAGTGTTGTTGTTATTCAGCAGTTACAGCTTCGCTGACAGTTGCACCAGCATTAGCAACTCCGACCAACGCGCGTATTGTGAGGCCAGACAAAGCGGCGTTAGCTGCACCCGTATCAGCGACAGTGACTTACGCGCACAGTGCAGCGCGGAAACGAGCGGTAGCTCGTGCACCCTTATCAGCGACTCTGACCAGCGCGCCTACTGCGATGCCAAACAAAATGGCATGAGTTGCACCGCCATCGGCAATAGCGACCTACGGGCACAGTGCAGCGCGGAAACGAGCGGTAGCTCGTGCACTCTAATCAGTGACTCTGACCAGCGAGCCTACTGCGATGCCAAACAAAATGGCACAAGCTGCACCGCCATCAGCAATAGCGATTTGCGCGCGCAATGCAGCGCATTGAAACGCTGATCAGAAATAACCAGGAGCACTGGCGGATGCCGAGTTGGTAGAAAACTGTGGCGAGGGAGCGTGCTCCAACGCCACAGTCAGGGTGTGTTTTTTTTATGCAGGCAGGCATCAGGGGCCGCACCCTTTTGTATTTTTCTTGGAGGTTTGTGACCTGCGAACCGCCGACCTCGCATGTTAACCTTGCGCCCATCGCAAAAACTGCTGGGCCAAGCGTGCCCTTTGCCCCACCACTTTCAACGAATTTGCCTACTATCCAATGAGTAAAAACACCTCCGATCTGTCCTCCCACACCCCGATGATGCAGCAGTATGGGCTTGATCGAGGCGCAAGCCTTTTAACTAGCGGGTTTCCGGCTCTATCTGTCTAAAACCCTAGCGTTATTTCGGTGGCTTTAGGGTCAATGAAACCAGCTTGGCGCCAGTTAGTATTAGACAGCAAACCACTCCCCCCGGCGTCCTGCCGACGAACACCACTCCCCAAAACTGCCACTCCTCGATTACTGTACGCACATACAGTACTTGAGGCTTCCCTATGAACGTTGACATGGACACCGATGATTGGCTCGCCTGCCCCACTCCGCTGGAAATGTACCAGCACCAGTGTTCAATTCTTGTGGAAGAACTGGCTGAGACCGAGCGGATGCTGAGCAGAGCTCGGGCAAACATCGCTGGCCTGGTCCAGATGAATGACCTGCTGGCCACCGGCAAAGCAGAAGCAGAGTCAGCCTTGAAAGCGGCGCGCGCGGAGTACGAAACCCTGAAGAGTTCGTGCACCGAGCCGGGCATTCTCAGCATGAAGCTGGTGGCTGAGCAGCGAGACCACCTGCTCAGGGAGAATCAACGGTTGCTTGGGGATCTGGCAAAGCTCACCGAACCACAGCTCTGACGTAAGCCTGGCACGCTCGTAGAGCGATCACGGCGTCATCCCCGTCGTCGGTTATGGCGACAATTCTTTGAGCATGCGCTGGGTCAAGTTGGGCTCGACGGGCTGCATGAACCACGCCGACGGCGCCGGTGGTGGAAGGCACGTTGCAGCCACTGGCTGGATCCTCGGCAAGGAGGACTGACAGCCGGACATCAGCAGTAGCAAGCTGGTCACGCAGGCGAGCCTGGTTGCGTTGAGCATCGGTCAATTCCTTAGTGTGTTGTTGGTCCAGGGAGGCGAGCTGCTGCTCGGTGGCCAGGCGCTTGTCCTGCTCGGCGCGGGCCTGGTCGGCGGCTGCCATGGTGATCCTGGTCAGGTCATCCTGATGCAGGCTGGCCTGTTCGGCGATCTTCTTGCCCATTCGCCAGTCCTGCACCTGCCAGGTAATGCCGGCGGCACCGGCCATCAGCATCAGGATCAGCACCGCCAGCCCGGCCAGCTTCTGCACCGGCGTCATGCCAGCACCTTTTTCGCCCGCTCCCACAATAGAATGCGGTCGTCCTGGCCGGTGAGCCCGCCATTGATGCGGCGTGTGATCTTTGCGAACTCGGCATTGTCAGCCAGGGTGTTCAGCCCCCGCGTCGACCAGAACCACGCAGCCGACATAGCTGCATGCTGCGGCTGCTCGAGCAGCTCCGGCTGATTGACCAAGTCCAGGCCCAGCGCTTCGCCGCACGCGCCGTAATTGGCGCGCCCGGTGATCTGGATCAGCCCACGGCCACGGTACTTGGAGCCGTCACCCTTTACGGTGTTGCCCAGGTCGGCGCGGCCCTCGTACCCAAGCTGCTGGGCGGTTGGCCCCCAGATCTCGCGCACGTAACGCAGCTGGCCCGACTCGTGACCGATCTGTGCAATGAAGGCGCCAACCCGTGGCGCCCCAATAATTGCGTACCGATTCATTGCCGCGTTTAGAGCGGATACAAAAACGCCGGCTTGGCGGCCGGCGTTCGGGAGGATCTGCAGCAACTGCTGCTCAGTGATCGGCATGGCTTTCTCCAGGCGAAAAAAAACCGCTCAGCGGCGGTTTCCTATTCTTCGGTGTTAATGGGTGACTGCGGTTCCGGCTGCGGCATCTCGAGCCGCACGTCGATCCAGCTGTTCAGCGGCACGTCCATCGGCGCACCACGGCCTGGAACCATCTCGCCGTCATCGGTAAGCGTCCAGCGTTGCTTAAAGAGCTTGATGACCACTGCCCCATCAGCACCTTGCTCGCTATCCGTAATGCCAAGCATGCGGCCGCCGTCTGGTGAACTTGGGTCATGCGTACGCCACCCCTCCAAGGCCAGCCCCAGGCTTCCAGTGATGCGGTACTGTCCAACGTCCAGCCGCTCGACAAGCACGCCCTCCGCCTGATCGTTCGCTACCCCCCAATCGCCAGCGGGCTCGAATGTACTTTCCTTCAAATCAAGACGAGCGCTGTCAGCAACATTTGCAATCCGCACAATTGGCGATGCCGCTGAAAGCGCGCCTCCCGAACCTCGGGTGGTATTGCCGTCGTGATAGATCTTGCGCCACGGATCGCCGCCGCCGTTGCCGGCAACAGTGCGAAACATAAGGTTCATGCTGCCGCCGGTAACGACCTGTGCCACCAAGTCCATCGCACAATTCTGGAACGGGTACTGTGCTCGAATACCGGACCAATAAGCGCCTCCTGGCGGGGCCACAGTAGTATTGTCACCGTAGCTAATAAAATGACTCCCCTGCTCGGCAAACGCTGAGTTACCAGCCATCGGCGCGGGCGAGCCTACGTCCTGAATGTTGCCTACCAGAAGACCTACGTTGCGATTAGATGCCGTGCCCAACAACGCGTCGCGCGCATAAAGCTCCTGCGTCATTGCGTTAATTTTGATGCCGGTTGTTCGCGTTGTGTCTCCACCGACACCAGTTGGTGCGGTCCCTAGATTGATTTCCTGCCTTGCCATAAAATTACCCCCTAAACTTAATTATATGTCCGCGCTAAATTGGCTTGGCGAAAACAGCAGGCATGTAAAATGCTGACGGAAGATCCACACCAACAGCCTGTATTAGAATCCTGTCATTTGCATAATCAAATATCGCGTACAAATTTCCTTGCCTTGATACAACGCCTGCCATATCCATGGCGATATTATTCAGCATAATAAAATCACCACTCGCCAAACTAGAGGGCGCAGTCCAACTAAGCCTATTCTGCCCCTGAGGCGTGGTTGTTGAGCCAAGGTATGTCCATGAAGTTATTGTCCTTGTGAATTGTGCGCATGGCGTTCCGGTATCGAACAACAGTTTTGAGCTGGCATCCCAAATCCGGAACCCATACTTGGCTGTAGGCTCTGACTTAAATGCTCCGACAAACCAATTACCAGACGTCGCTTGCCCTACAATTCCGTGAAATGAAAATCCAGTCCACGCGCCAGACGAGCCAAGAATCAAACAAAAGCAAAACGTATTCGATTGAGCTGGCCTGACGAAGACGAGCGGTGGCTCATCCGTAGTGATGGCTTTCGAAAACGGCACGAATACACCTGATCCAGTGCCACTCCATGTTCCTTTCTCAAGCACCACCAGCCTGGAGAACTCCGAATCCAGAGTTACTACGTCAGAGTTATTTGTGAAAGACACACCATAAGACATCAGCGATACCTCATGACCAATAGCCTTTGAGAGCCCGTTCCCACCGGACCGGTTGAGGCAGCAGGACTTCCAAAATATATAGTTACACCATCCGCACCTACCACAGGAGTGTATTGGATCGCGGTAAGGCTTTGACCGGAAGTGTCGTAACCAGCAATTGGAATGCATACCGCCGAATGCGTAGCGGGGTTAACTCCGGGAATTGATATAAATTGCGTCCTTCCTGAAGCATTAGCCCGCGAAACTAAGGCGGAATAAACAATACGTACCGTGAATGAGTTTTCATCCAGCTCAAGAAGTCCAGTTGCCCCCCATACTCTTACTCCGAAGCTCATGCAGAAAGATCTCCCCACTGGTAGCGTTTGGTACCGTTCTCGTCAAAAACTTTGCCGCCCCGGTTATTGATTACTTGCCGCGACTGCCCTGCCCCCAAAGCGCTATTTATTTCAAACGTACCGTCGAAGAAAAGCTTCCAGCCAGTTGTACCGGCGACATAGTTATTGGACTGTATGTAGTTGCCGATCTTGGCGTTGGTGATCGTGCCGTCCTCAATAAATGCAGACTTGAGAAATGCTTGACCACCCTTGAGGGCAAAAGGAACAGACCCAGCTTGCTCGATTGCGAAAAGATCTGCGCTGATGACGAACTGACTCTGAAGGCCGCCAGGCCCATTTTCGAGACCAAGACCCACGCCCGCCCACTTATAGACTCCGGTACCGGTGTCGTACTGCAGACGTACTGACCAACTACCCGTAACCTTGCCGTCCACCGTTTGAATGGCGGTTGTGTTGGTTTGGATTGCGAGCGATTGATTGCCGACAGTTGTTTGGACAGTGTCGACTCTCTGGCTCAAGGCCTGATCGCCACTGGTTCTCGCCGTGATCTCGCTCTGAACAGCTGCAGCGTTGGCCGCAGTTTGGGCGGTAACGGTGTCGATGCGCGTTGCCAGAGCTCCGTCGGCATTAATGCGTGCGGTTTGCTCGGACACGACGGCAGCCGCGTTCGAGGCGGTTTTCACCTCTACGGCATCGGTGCGCTGCCCCTGCACCAGGTCACCCTCGATAAGAGCGGACTGCGTTGACCAAACACCTACGTAGCTGGATTCGGACCCCATAAGCGCGCTGTCATCACCCTGGAGCGGCGGATTGACCTGCAGATAGATGCCGTCAACTCGCTGCGCCGTGGTGGTGACTTTTCCATCGAGCGTGGTCACAGAGGCCTTGAGGGTGCTTAGTCCGCTGGCTGTTGCATTTACGCCGGTGGTCGGGTCGTTGACCGTGGCTCTCACCGCAGTCAACTGCGATGCCTGGGCGGTGATGTCTTGCCCGTGCTGGTTGATCGTCGCCGAGTTCTGCTGAACCTGCGTCACCAGAGCATTGACCGTCTGTGTCACCGTGCCGATATCGGTCCAGTAAGTCGCATTCGGCGGCGGGTTGTTCGCCGGTACCGGGCCGTTCGCTTGGTAGAGGTGCTGGCCCTGCCGAACAATATCGTTCAGCACATAAGCCTTGGACGGTGCGTACTCCAGTGCGTCAACCACCTGGTCAATCAGGTCCTCAAGCTCCTGCTTCGTAGCGGCAAGGCGGCTGTTTACGGAGCCTAAGCCGTTACCGTCGATAAGGTCGATTCGAGAATTCAGCTTTTGCCCAAGCGCAGTTTCGTCAATTTGCCCCTTGATCTGTTCGAGGATCGGGCCCGCGTCCGAACTGGACTGTCCCATCACGCCATTCACGACTGGATAAAACGGACCGATGTTGCCGGTGCGGTCCACCAAGCGCGCCCAGAAGAACAGCGTTGCGCCCGCCAGCAGTTGCTGCATCCGGTAGTCGGCCTGCGGATAAGCAAGGTCGGCCAGTTTGGAAGCGGCGCCCAGGCTGTTCGCTGGGCCATACCAAAGCTCTGTGCGCTGAGTGTCTTCCGCGCCAGCGGGGAAGCCCCATTTGATGCTGATACCGAACAGCTCGCTGGTGGTGGTCAGGAACGACACCGCCGGCGGCAAGCCCGTCTTGCCCTCCAGGTTCGTGAGTGCCGAAGTGGTAGGAATGGACGAAACGTTCAGCGCGCTCACCGCTCGAACCCTGGCCATGTATTGGCCGGAGTAGATCCCGCGCACGTCCACCATTTGCTCTGCGGTGCGTGGCACTCTGATCCATTCCCGGGCGCCCCACTTCCATTCGACGTCATAGGCGACCGCACCCGGGGCAGCATCCCAGGCGATAGACATCACCGTGACGGCGATGCCCTGCTCTATCACGACGTGCTGGCTAAGCATCACGCGCGCCGGCGCGTCCTGCGTACCCACAGGTATTCCAGTGATTGGCCGGGTGTCGACCACCGCGCCGTTGTCGATGGCCGGGAATTTGCTCGGATCGTGCTGGATGACCTCAAGCTGGTACTGATGCCACTCAGGCCGCGTGACGTTGCGGACGTAGAACTGCATCAGCTTCAGGTCTTCGTAATCGAGGATCCATCCGCTCTCTGGCACCGGCTGCTCGCTGAAGTCTGCCATCACGGTAACAGCGCGGCCGGCCACCGACTTGACCACCCGGGCTTCGGACTTCCCGCTGGGCAGGTTTACCATCAAGCGCGCGCCCACCGGCACCACGGTATCCCGGTCGAGGGTCACCACGCGGCCGGCGGCGGCGGATATCCGGCCGCCGTTGTCTCTGCCCACCAGCATGGGGTCGGCCACGGCAATGACCTGGCCAGGCTTGGGGATGCCGCCATCCAAGCCGACGCGTAGGACACCGCCCTGGGTTTGCAGTTTCTCAGTCAGCGCCGCCCACTGGCCCGCGCGCTGAGCCTGGCCCAGTGATGTGCACGCGATAGCGCTGACGGAGGTTTCGCGGACGATGCCCCCCAGCTCTACCATCGCTTCATCGTCGAACACCGGTTCCTTGTCGGTCTCGAAGCCCTGATCCGGATTGTCCCAGGCCACCATGTAAAGCGTATGGCGATCGCGCGCGCGGGTGCCCTCGTACTTGATGGCGCCGTTGTTCAGGATCTGCGTTTGGTTGTAGGTGTACACCGGGTCGCCGGGCATATCGGCGTTAACCACGATCTGGCTGCCGTCCCAGTAGGCCAGACCGTGAAAGATCGATGCCAGGTCCTGTAGCACCGCGTAGGCCTCGGCCTGCTTTTGCAGGTAAAGGTTGCAGGTGAAGCGCGGCTCCATGCCGCCTTTGCCGTCTGGCACCATCTGATCGCAGTACTGTGCGATGCGGTAAAGCGACCAGCGATCAACCATGGTGGCATCGATGCGATCGCCCAGGCCGTAGTAAGGGTGCAGCACCAGGTCATAGAAGATCCACGCCGGGTTGTTGGTGTAGGCCTCCTTGAATGTCCCGTCCCAGATGCCGTTGCTGGTACCGGTGCCCGACGTCGCGTACGTGCGCGTCGAGGCGTCATAGTTGCTGGGCACACGAACAATGCGCCCGCGCATCAATACCGCGATCTTGGCGATATCGCCGCCGAATGTTTGGGCGTCGTATTCAATAGCGCTGACCGAGGTGAGCGGGTATTCCTGATCGCTGTCGACCACCTCGGCGATCGCCTTGACCACCATCTGGTCAGCCACCAGGTCGGAGTTCGCATTGGGAGTGAGCCGGCGAACGCGAACGGTCCACCGGTTTCCGTCTGGCAGTTCCAGGCGGTAAGCCCGCTCATACTCAGTGACGTTCTTCCGGTCGACGAACGACACCAAGGCCTCCACGTAGGGGCCGCCGTCAGTCGCAATATCCACGGCATAGTCGATGCGCACGCCGTTGATGTTGCCGTCGGCGTCCTGGCTGCGGAGTTCTGGCCAGCTCAGGCGGATTCGAACCGCGTCAGCGACCTGGTTCGTGACGGTGTGCAGCCAGGGGGTGCCAAAGATCAACTCCTGCTTGACGTCGATCTCGTTGCTGGCCTCAGTGATGCCTTGCAGCCGATCCTGATTGAGCTCGCCGTTACGGAACTGCCATTTAACGCTGGGGTAGTTGATCGTGCCGTCTTCGTTCTGGATCGGTGTTCCGTCGAGCTTGACCGAACGCAACCCATTGACCGGGCCAACGATCGGGCCCCAGCTCCACATGTAAACGATGCGCGCGGTGGATATCGAAGGCACGCTGTTCAGGGCGATGCTGGGCTTTTTCTCTTTGGCCTGGCCGCCCTTGCTGCCGTGCACGGCGCGGCGCTTGGGGGTGATTGCGCGGGGCGCCTTTTTTGCTACTGCGCTCATGCGCCCTCCAGAATGCAAAAACCCGCCGAAGCGGGTTGTGGTGTTGGCTGGATCAGATGTTGTCCTGGGTATAGATCCCACCCGACTCCACCGCGCCGCCGATCTCGCGCTCCCCGTACAGCAATGGGTACGGGTTGCCCTGGGCGATGGTGGTGACGGCGCCGCCGAAACCGTAGCTTGGGTTGTTGCCGTCGTCGTTCTGGTTGTCGGTGGTGGCCGTGGTGGCCGGCGAAAGCATCTGTACCATACCGCCCAGGCCAACCGCCGCGCCGGCGGCCAGCAGGCCCATGCCCAAGGCCGAAGTTGTGCCGCCGGTGAACAGACCGCCCACGATCAGCGCAACGCCCAGAATGGTCTGGAACAGGCCGGCCTGCTTGCTCCCCTGGATGATTGGCTGAATCCGAATGTCGCCCTCGGTCCGGCCAACCATCCCCAGCTCGTCGGAGCCAATGTTTCGCTCGTCGACAAACACCGCGAAGACCATGCCGCGCTCCTCGGCGCGGCGCATGAACGTCTCGAAGCCTGGCTTCATCATGCAGAGCGCTGTCATTGCGTCGTGGATGCCGTAGAGGTCGAGCTGGTATTCCTTGCCGAACTTCTTGCCAAGCACCCCGCCGAGCTTGATGGTGCGCATTGTCATGGGAGGTAGTCCTTGTGCCGGAGGATCAGCCGAACGCGGCTGGCCATTGACCAACCGTAGATCTCGCGCGCCGCCGGCCGGCCGGCCATGTGGTGATAAATGAACGGGCCAAAGCCGCCGAGCGCCGGTGCTGGCTCGCTGTTCAGCGCTGCCTGGTCGCCGAGGTAGATGGCGGCGTGGTTGGGGAAGTAGCATTCCCGGCCCGGTGTTGGCACCTGCAGCACCAGCATGTCGCCGCGCTGCGCCTCGCTCACCCGGTAGAAACCAACGGCGGCGAAGTTGTCCTCGTAGAGGCTGGGCCCGTCTTTCTGCTCCCACCACAGATCGGTGCGCTCGAAGTTCGGCAGGTCCAGGCCTGCCTCGCGCGCGTACCAGTCGCGGCAGGCTGCCCAGCAGTCCAGCATGCCATGGGAGAAGTCGCGACCCAGCAGCGGCGCCTGAAAGCCAGCTGGCCTGAACCATTCGAAGTCTCCGCCGGGCCAGCCCACGATACCCCAGGGCAGTTCGTGCAATTCGCAGCTGACGCGATCCGCCATGCTCGGTGTGGGCGCCTTATCGGGGTGGCTATGGATGATCGCCAGTACTTCGCCGCGATCCTCGGCGGCCGCCATGTCCTTGTGATCAATCTGGAAGTGTTCGCGGGGCGTCGTGGCGAGATTTGTGCAGGGCACATACTCCCGGCCAGCGACTGACTTGATCAGCACGCCGCAGGCTTCTGCCGGGTAAACGCGCTCAGCGTGCGCGCGGATCTCGTCCTGCAGTTTTTTGTTGATGCGCATGGTCACCTCGATCGTGCGATAAGGCTCGCGCCCATGGACCCACCGAAGCGGCGGGTATTGCCCCGGAGCTTGCAGCTGCTCCACCAGCCGCCGCAGCGGTCCAGCGCGGGGTTGTCAGTCGGCTGGTTCTTCTTGTCGAACATCGCGGTGCCGGTATAGGCGCAGGCCTCCTGCCGGTACCCGCCACGGCAAGCCCACCTGCACAGCTTGGTGATCTGCTGGGCGGGCAGCATCTGCCCCTCCATGTCGGTTGGGCTCGACAGCGCGAACGTTACCGAGATGCTGGGCAGCGCCTCTGTCTTCTGCTCGATAAACCAGAGGTTCGTTCTGCTCTGGTTGCTGGCATCGGGGTTGCCCTCTGGGAAGTTCGCCGCATCCAGGAAGTGGCGGAACGTCTCGATGACCTTGACCCTCGAGCCGGCCAGGTCGCGGAACTGGAAGCACAGGGCAGTGATCGCCCCGCGCACGCCGCCGAGTTCGTCATCGACCTGCAGCGTCGGCGAAGCTGGGCGACCGTCCCCGCGGATGTCGAAGCCCTTGGCCTCAATCTGGAGCGGCGAATACAGCTGCCCCTGCCATATGATGTCCCCTTCCTGGGCGTGCCCGTGGAAGCGCCAGATAGTGGCGCCAACGCGCGTAGCGTCCAGCTCGTAGAGCCTGATCTGGTTGCCCGGCTCGAGCTTTTGGATATCGGTGTTGTAATTCATAGGGCCCCAGAAACAAGAAACCCCGCACTCGGCGGGGTTTGGTGAGGTTTTCGGTTACGGCGTATAGGTCTGCTTGAACGTGAACGAGAGCGTCCATAGGCCAGCACCGAGGGGCTTTGACTTATAGCCCTTGCAGCGATATCGGCCCTGAGTTCCGCCCGGCGGCGTCCAGATGAACGCCTTGTAACCTTCATGCCGGTCGATGAAATCTCGCACCTTCAGCAACTCCTCACCAGGAGCCATAACGCCGGAGTGCGTCAAGTTCCAGCTCTCGCTTTTGGTGTTGATGCCGATGCCGCCGGCCTGGGTGTACCCATCGCCGAAATCGTTCTCCCAGGTGCGCTGATCAATCTCTCCGTCGCCGCCCAACTGAACGCAGTAGCTGAATGTTTCAACCATGGGTTCGTCTCCAGAGCAGTCCGTTTTGTCCCATCTCACGCTGCAGGAATCGCCTGAACTGGGCCTCTTGGCCAGCCTGGATCATCTCGCCCTGGCGCCGAGCATCCTGATCACTCATACCTGGTTGAGCCTCCACCGTTACTTGGGGGCTGTAGGTGATACCACCGCCTCCACCACCTGAGTTTGCGCGCAGGTGGTCGAGAGTCCTGTCCAGTTTGGCACTGGTTTCCGCCGTTGTTACCCGCTCACCCTTTTGAAGCAGCCAGGTTCCAGTCTCCGGCACCGCATCGATACCGTCGTGCGCCATCCCTGCAAGCGCCGCACTTGCGACGCCGGCGACCATGGGGGCTGTTGCCGCAGCAGCGGCAGCAGCGGCAGCCGGGGCGGCCGCGGGTCCAACGATCGGGATTGCGGCAGTAGAAGCAAACGCGGCCAGGCTCGCCTGAAACGCCGTCGCTTGGGCGTTGGCCACCAGCGTCGGAACTGCGCTCGCTTGGGTAGTCTTGCCCACCAAAAGCTGCACGGCCTGATACACCAGCCACTGAGCGGCCATGTCGTTCAGTGCCTGAAGAGTGGACTTGGCGAATCCCGAGACAAGATCTCCCAGCGCATCACCAGCACTTTTGGTACCAGTTTCAACGTCAGTCAGGAAACTACTTAGCTCGCCTTTTGCGCTCCCCAAAATCGAGGAGGTGGCATCAGCCGCCATCGATGAGTAGTCGGTAGCTGCTTCAACGAAGTTCTCCCAGGCATTGCTGACACCAGCCATCCAGCTGTTTTGGGCATAATCAAGCTGATTGTAATAGTCCTGCTGAATAACCATGCGCTCAGCAAGGGCCTCCTCGAGAAGGTCGGTCTCCTTGTCATATCGAATTTTTGCATCTGGGTCACCGAGTACCTCGGCTTCCTTGTACTGCTTGAACATCTCTGCGCGTTGCTTAGCGTAATCCTGCTGGATCGCCAGGTCTTCTTTGAGGCGTCCCCGCAGCTTTTCTCCGGAACCGGCGCCCGCCAGTTCCATTTCAAAACCCTGGCGGACAATGGTGTTGCTGCCCTTAAGGTTGGCCTGCAGGGTGGCCAGCTTCAGGTCCTCCTCGTTCTGCTTTTTCAGCTTGATCTTCGCGTCTAACTCCGCCGCCAAATCCTCAAGAACCTTCTGGCGTTCACCACCCACCCCCTTGAGCTTTCCGGTTTCCAGTTCGAAGGCGAGCTTTGCGACCTCACTGGCCTTGCGATTCTTTCCGGTAGTCTCGTCGATAAGGTCGATCTGACGACGGTAGTTCTGCTCGACATCCACACCACGTTTGGTCAGCGCTTCTGACGCCGCTCTGGCGGAGCTCTTGGTGCGCTCGTCAGCCTTTTTGGTTTCCTCTGCCGCCTTTTTTATCGCATCAACGCTCTTCTGCTTGGCAACCAACAGGTCGCCTTCGCCCGCTTTCAGCCCTTCTACGAAGCCGCCGCTGATTCGGGCTGCAAGTTTCTCAGCCTCTGTTCGCTTCCCAACCGTTGCGATCTGCTCATCCAGAGCCCTGGCCATGTCCTTATAGACTTTAGAAACTGGCACATCTACTTGGTTAGCCAGAATCCCGTTCAACTGCTGTATCTGTTCGCCCAAACCGGCAACTTTTTGCCTTGCTGTATCCAGCTCGCCCTGGGCAGTGACTAGCGAAGCGTTCCATTCCTGCTGACGCTTGTCGTCAGGGTAATCTCGTAAAAGCCGTTGGTATTGATTGACCGCGGACTCGGCATCGATCGCAGCAAGCTGGGCATCGAGCAGGTGGGCGTTGATGTCTTGAAGCGCTGAACGAGCCTGGTTCTTCGTTAAGCCATCAAAAGACTTGCTCAGCCAATCGACTTTTTCAGCCAGACCGCCAGCACTCTCTTTTGCATCGTCGCTTCGCGTCATAAAGTAAGCGAGCGCTGCGCCAGCTGTAATTGCAATACCAACAGGGCCGCCAAGCAAAGCCATTGCTGCGGACGCCGCCCTCGCGGCAACCCCCATTACAGTTATTCCAGCGGTGGCTGCAATTGATGCCCCGGACAAACGCGCAGTTGCGAGAGAGGCACCTATTGCTTGCGCCTGCAGCAAAACAAAGCTGGCAGAAGTGGATACCGCTGCGGCCGCCAATCGCGCAGTCATTACCGTGGCGAGGACAGTAACAGCAGTTCCTAGCCCCTCGATCGCTGCCTTAGCGGCCGGAGAACTAAGTACCTTGTTTAGGCCTTCGATCGCTGCCTTGGTCGAATCAAGACTTCCTTCGCCAGTGAGCAGGCTGGAAATAGTGTTCTGCAAAGCGTCAAGCGACCCACCAAACGTGTCACGTGCAGCGGCCGCCGCACCGCCGTAGGACTCCTCCAACGATTTAAGTATAATTTGCTGAGCGCCAGCTACATCGCCCGTAGACTCAAGCGCCGCAGCAAGTTTCTTTTGCTCGTCAGTGAATCGAAAGCCCTGCTTGCTAAGGGCTGTCAACCCCTGAGAAGGAACATCCAAGGCACGGCCAATGGTTTCGGCAGCGTCTTTCACCGTGGTTCCAGTCCGCGCTGCCATATCAGCGGCTGACTGTAGTGCGCGGTTAAATTGGTTGCCGACGATACCGGTGAATGCCAAGAGCGTAGTTTGCGCCTGATTGATATCGCCACCGGAAAAGGTTGTTGCCTTTTCCAGCGCGCCTGCCATGGAGTTCAACTGATCACGATTGAAACCTGCGGCCTCGCCAGTTGAGCGAAGTACGGCGCCCAGCTGCGCCTGCTCTTGCTCTGCGTTTTTCGTTTCCGTGACGAACCGACCAAAGATGCTTGCGACCGAAAATGCTCCTACAACCCCTGCTGCTGCACCGGCGAGAGCGTTCCAAGCAAGGGATGCTTCACGCGCTGCATCCGTCATCTCCTTGGATGCTTTCTTCGCGGACCTCCCGGCCTGATCCATCGGGCCGGTAAAGCCACCTATCTTGGCAATCAGGTCAAGAGTCAGAGTGCCAAGTGATCCAGCCATGCTTTCCTCCAGGCATAAAAAAACCCGCCGGAGCGGGTGTAAGTATTCTCGCGGTATTACTTGCTAAAGCCTTGAACGTCAGTGTTAAAAAGGTCCAAGGCGCGGTTGGATAAATCAGAACACCACGACCTTCCTCGACAATCGAAAGTCGCGGTTATTGAGTACCTACCATCGGGCAACTTTTGCTTGTACGCGGCACCATTTAAATATCCGACCTTGCTTGCAGGAAAGGTTTGAAGATAGGTGTCCGTAGCAGTCATCAGCCTCATCCTGGAGATGGCTGGCAAGGATCGAATCGCACGCCCCCACATTTCCGAGCACTGTTGCTCACCACTACACACGGGAGTTGGGTGAATTCTTGCAACATCCAGAGGCGGGGTTGACGGCTGCTGTTGAGCGCAACCGGAGATAGCCAGAACGGTGAATAACAGTGCGCAGGCCTTGTGCATTGCCTTTCCTCCCTAAAAAAGAGGACTCTATCATCTAAGTTCAGTTTAAGCCCAACCCGCGAACGCCTCCTCCAGCGACTCAACGCGCGCATCCATATGCGGCGCGAAGTCCTGCTGGTAAAGCCTCGGCGCGTCCTTGCCGGTCTTCGAGTTGACGTAGAGCGCCTGGAGCTGCGCCATGGCCATTTCGACACGCATGCCCTGGTGCAGGGATCCGCGTTTGGCGCGAAACTTCATCCAGACAACAAATTCGGAATAGGTCATGCGCTCTTGAGCTTCGGCAATGGTGCGGCCGCCGATTCCATTCATGACCAGCTCGCACCACAACTCATCGCCTGGATCTAGGGCTTCGTCTTTCCCACGTTCTGCACCTCGCCAATGGCGATCAACAGAAGGTTAGTCAGATCAGGGTCGAGAGCGCCCTTCTCCGGGTCGGCCTCGCCGGTGATATCGGCGACGGTAAACACTGCCTTGCCCTCGGCATCGCAGATGCTGGAGGCAATTCGACATGCCAGCGGATCGGCGCCTCGGTGAGCAGCGATATCGCCGATAGCCGTTTGGTAAGACAGCGGTCGGACAAAGCAGGTGAACGTGGACTTACCCCAGACGATTTCCTTTTCAACGGGGCGAGCAGTGAAAGCCTTCGACTTTTTCAGGTTTGCGACGCTGAGTTCCATTATGCGGAGACCTTACGAATCCAGGCGGAACCGCCCGAGCGCTGGATCGACACTGTCGAAGCAACCACGGCGTTCTGCGCAAAGGTGAATGGGAAGTCGGCCACATAGCCTTGGAAGGCGAACCAGGTACGCGTGGCTGGCAGCTCAAAGTCATCACCTTCAGCGCTGATGGTAGGAACAATGTCTTTGCCGTCCGACCAGCCCACCACCCATTTGATGGTGGTATCGCCGTTGGCTTCCGAGAGCTGATGCAGGCGAATGTGGCTCGCGTTGTTCGGATCAGCGTTCAGGCCGAGCGATGCTTGGCTTGGGGTGCGCAAGCCTTTTTTGTAGCTGCGCTCTTCGGCGCTGAGGCAGGTGTCTTCGATCTGCTCCGCCGGCGAGCCGCCAGGGTCGAAGCTGGTGGCACACTCAACTTCCATGACGGTCATAGGCCCGGTGCCGGAAACCGGCGGGACCAGTGCGTAGATCTGGGTTCCTTGGGAAAGGATCGACATGGCGTTCTCCAAATGTCGGGCATAAAAAAACCCGCACTTGGCGGGTTTGGTTTGGGTTGTAGCGTTATCGAGGAACGAGCCAGCTCACGTCGAAGCTGTACCGGTAATTCTTTGTGGACGGGTCGCGGCTTTCACCGCCCCAGCGGATGATGTAGGCCTTCAGCTCAATGGCGTCCCTGATTGCCCTGGCAACGGCCCGGGCGTCCTTCCCCGTCGTAGCGTACACATCGACCTGCAACGTGTAGCCGTCGGTGTCTGGACGCCCAGCCAGGTAGTTCTCGGGGTCACCGCCGATGGTCTGCCATACCGCGTAAGGCTTTTGCCCATCCTGTGGTGCGTCGCCGAATGGATAAAGGCGCTGTGGCGCTGATCCAAGTACTGCAATAACCCCAGCGTCCAGGGCGCACACGGCGTTGATTGGTGCGAACATCAGCTGCTCCTGGACTTCTGGTCCCGACGTATTGCTCGGTCGAGACCTTTCTCGAACTGAGTGGCGAACTCATTGGTGACTTCGCCGATATGATCTTCCAGGGCTGGGCGGGCTACGGGGTCGGCAGCGATATGCTCGGTACCGAACTCAAGCAGACGCCAATGCGGTGTAGGCGCGCTTTTCTCGGTGCTGCCGTTTTTGACCAGCACCGCGCCGTGCAGCACGCCAACGCGAAAGCCCAGGTCACCAGTACGGCGAAACAGCCGGCCGTTCCAGCGCAGCACGATGTTGTCGGCAATGGAACGCCCTGTGTCCGGATCATCCCAGCGCCGGGCACCTTCTTTGAAGTTCTTGGCAACCATCTCAGCAGCACGCCGAAGTGCGGTGCGGCCGGTCTTTCGCTTGACCTCATCGTTCACGGTGGCCAGCTTTCCGAGCAGACTCTCGATGCCGATCAAACTGAACTTGACTTCATCGGCCATCGTTCACGCCCTTGCTGACTGGCAGCGTCAAATACTCAAGGCCTGAAACGTTATCCGGCAGTGCGCCAGCAATATTGTAAACCTCACCTCGGTGGACGATACGCATCGTGGGCAGCAAGCCCGCGCGGTACCGAACAACAATCTTGGCTGTCACCTCGGACTGAGTCGCCTGCGCCGCCAAGAACTCCCTTGCGCTCAAGGGCTCAACCGATGCCGGGCAACGCTCCCAGACGGTTTCCCATCTCACCGGAAGTTCGGTGTTGTCTTCTGGGTCGCGATCCACCACCGGCTTCTGGATATCGATGCGATGTCGCAACCGACCGGCGCGCATTACACACCCATCCGGATGCGATATGGCATCAACAGAGACTTGCTGGTCATTGGCAGCTCGGTGGCAATGGTGCCCGTCACCACCTCCTCACGGTTCGCGAACAGGTGCCCAAGCTTGAGCAGGCACGCGGCCTCGATCGCCTTGTTGATCACAATCCCGAAGTCATCCATGTCGATTGCTTCGAACGTGTCGGACAGCGTTTGGCGCGCCCTTTCCCGTAACCGGCACCGGTCTTCAACATTCTCCGGATCATCAGCCACTACCAGCGCAGCGCGGTATGCAGCACGGGCGGCCTGGGTTCTCGGAATGGTCGCGGCCTTGGCAAGATCCACAGCGGCCTGATCGGCAAAGAACCGGCGCTGAAGGAACTGCTGAGCAGCTTCCTCGGCGCCGTCCAATTGCGACTGCACCAGGTCCTGGTCCTCAGGCTCCGCGAGCAGGTGCTTCATGGCCAGTTCGATGTCGATCACGCTCATGGTCAGTCGGCCTTTTTCTTGGCTGCGGGTTTTGGCGCAGCTTTATTCGAAGGGGTTGGGGCCTGCTTGTTTTCCGGGGAAGCAGAATTCTTCACGTCGTATTCCTCGATCAGGCCATTACGGCGGAGATCGCGCGCCACCGATTCATCCACGGTGAATTCCGCACCACGCTTCACATACTTTTCGCCTGAATCCAGGCCGTCGGCATTGAAGCCCTTGATCGCTTTTACAGTGATGTCTGGCATCGGTGTTCGCACCCGGTTTCCCGGGTGCGCTCCTATGAGGTGTCGAAGCCTTACGGCGCGTCGAATTCACCGTGGACGAAGGATTCTTCACGGTACACAGCCATAGCCAGGCGCTCTTCCGCGCGAATCGTGACCATGTTGGTACGGAAGTTGTCGCCGTCTTCAGTCGAAACTTCGACGGCCGCCTCTTCGCGGTCGAAAATCTGAGCCGCGATGTTCATGGCGCCCACCAGGAATTCACCCTCTGGAACAGCGTTGCTGTCCACAACAGGCAGCTTCCACAGACGTTGTGCGCCGCCTTCCTGGACGTTGACCCAGATGTAGGAGCCAGTGCTGTCCTTGGTCAGCTCGATATCAGCCCAGTCGACGGGGTTGAGTGCGATCGCCGAGGCGCGGTATTCGGCGATCCGTACCTGCAGGATGGCGCGACGCAGCGTATCGATCTTGGTATCGCCGGCTTTGCGAAGGGCGTTGTTGAAAGCGGATGCCTGAGGGATCAGGCCGAGCATGTTCCCGCCCACGCCGTTACCGGCGAGGATCTGCTCTTCTTCCTTGTACTTCAGGCCGTAGATCGCGCGACCGTTGATGTAGCTCTGCAACAGCGGGATATCGGACAGAACCTGCTTGGAGGCGCGGAACCAGTGCGCGATGGTCACCACGTTGGTGGTTTTCAAAGCGAACGAGATATCCGACTGGGCTTTCGCTGCGCCTTCAGTGGCCTGGATCGCCGCCATGTTTTGGAAGCCGCTTTCTTGCACGAACTCGACAGCGTTAGAGCCGGTGCGACCAGGCATGATCAAATCGCGGATGACGAACTGACGCTCCGGATCTGCAACGATGCCAGGTACCCGTGTTGGCTGGATGCCGACGCCCACGCCGCCGGTACCGGTGGTTGCGCTGGTGATGTTGGTGACGGCCTTGCGACCAATGCGGGCGATGCCACGGCCGCGAGTTTGCAGGGCCTTGAAGTCGTCGGAGTCGGACAGCTCTTCGCCTACCGACTTGGCGTCAGTCGGATCGTTGGCCGAAAATCGGCGAGCAAGCTTTTGCTCGATGTCCTGCAGGCGATCCTGCAAGCCCAGGCCATCCTTTACCAGGCCGTCGAGAACAGTCTTGGTATCAGCCAGAATGGTGCCGTGCTCTTTGATTTCTGTGTTCGCCTTCTCGGCGAACGCTTTGATTTCTCGATCGCGCTGATCCAGTAGGTCGGTTACCGCTTTCAGTTGGACCTTGTCGTCGGAGTGCTCCTTGCGTTGCAACTGACGGTTTTCGGCGCGAGCCTGGTTGCTCATGGCGTTATGCATGGTGAATCCTCAAAACGATGGGAGAGTCAGTGCCGGGCGCAATTTGAGCGCCTCGACGAGTTCAGCTTCAGCCAGGTCGCCCGCGGACTCGCTCCGGAGCAGGTGTTGCAGTCCACGGTTGGCAATCACCGTTGACTGATTTTTCGAGAATCCTGCCTCGCGCAAGAGCAACTCGAATTCTTTAAGGGAAGGAAGGCCGCCATGTGCCAGCTTCGACTTGATGGTGTCGGTGCGCGCCTCATCGTTGGCCGGTACCGTCACAATGGAAATTTCCACCAGGTCGAGCTTGGTGAGCGTGCGGATGCGGGTCTTCTCGTCGAAGCTCGATTCGCGCACGTAATAGCCTATGGAAAGGCCAGTGATGGATCGGGACTTCATGCCGCGCATAGCGATACGCGCATACGGCGCATCAGCCAGCCAGAGCTCGCCATCACCGAACAAGCCCTTGGCGTCCTCTTTAAGGGTATCCATGGACCAGGAACCGATTGGCTCGGCGGTGCGGTGCTGCCAGAGGACTGGTAAAGACCTGCCTTTCGCCTTGAGGTCGGCGATCGAATCAAGAAACGCCCCGGGCGCCACCACCTCGTTGTAACTGTCGACGACACCGAACACCGATCCGTAGCCAGAAAAAAGGCCGTCATCGCTGACAGCCTTCACGTCGTAATCAAATGAGCGGTACTTCACCGCCAGGGACTGGTCTTTCCGTTTCATTCCTGGTTCCCCTTGGGGGTTTCGTTGAGCCAGTCCAACAGCGCGGAACGGGCTTGCTGGGCATCGCCCGAGCCCTCGCCGAGCTTGTCGATCGGCAGCATGTTGGATTGAACCGTGAGCTTCGCTGCGTTACCGCCCATGGGTGCAAGGTTTTCCTTGATCCGGCAATCGTCGCGGGTATAGATGCCGTTTTGCGTCATGGAGCTGTAGAACGCGGCACGCGCAGCGCTGTCGGCGCGGAGCAGGCCCTCTGGGTTGAACTTCGCGTAAAACCGCCGGCGCTCATCGGGCCGCAGTAGGCGGCGATTAATGCTCTGCTCGATGCGCTTCATCCAGGGAAGCAGCGTAAAGCTCAGGAACCCAAGCATCTGCTGTTCCATGCCGGTGCCCCAGCTCGTGCTGTTCGACGTGTGGCCCACCATCCAAGGAGGCACACGAAACCACCGGCAGATCTCTTCGACGTTGAAAGCTCGGGTTTGGAGCATTTGGGCATCTTCGGGCGTCATGGACACCTGCTGATATTTCATGCCAGCTTCCAGCACCATCGTCTTGCCGGTGTTCACCGCGCCGGCGAACTTGGCAGCCATGTCCTCTCGGATGTCCTCCCGTTGGGCTTTGTTGAGAATCTGGTCCGTGGACAGAACGCCGCCGAGTTTCATCCCGTTGGCAAACATCTTGCTGGCCGACTCATCGGCAGCCATAGCAGCTCCGAATACATTGCGGCCCATGGCAAGCGGGCTCAAGCCGCACATGGGGTCGGTCCCGAACCCGCGCGTGTGCATCATTTGCTCATCAAGCAGCGTATGAGACTTGCCCTCGCTGTCGATGAACCGGTATTCGATCGCGCCGCTGCTCGTGCGCCGTGGCGGAGAAACCGACTGAGGGAGGATAAACTCCAACGAAGACAGATCGCGCCCCACCAAATGAGGCTCATTAAAACTGTTGCCGCTGAGCAGCAAGCTGGCCACCACACATTCCCAGAACTCAACAGGGGTTTGGTCGGCGTTAGGCTGCTGGCTGATCACCCGGTGTACGGGGTGCGAAGTGGCCACCTCTGGCACACCGGTCTTGTCTTCGTAAAGTGCGATCGGGAGGGTGGCCAGGGTTTCGGCGATGAGACGCACGCAAGCCCACACAGTCGACAACTGAAGCGCTGTCTGCTGGCTCACCGTTTTTCCCGAAGCGGAATCAGTGCCGTAGTAACCATTCCAGAATGAAGCGTCACCCAGGCCAATGCGCCGACCTACCCAGCCAGCAAGCGAGGACTTCACAAATCCAGGCTCGGCGGATTTGAATAGAGCCTGGCGCAGGACTGACTTGATAGGTTTATTCACCAGTCAGCCCCTTACGGATGAATCCAGCCGCAGCCAAGAAAGAAGCAGCGCAAGCAATGAGTGCCCAGCCGAGACCGACCAAGACAAATACGCCGGCGACAAACAGGCACAGCGCGGCCACGGCCGCCACGATGAAGAGGATCAGGCCTGTATCCATGGGTTCGTTATCCAACAATGATAGGTTTCGAAAAGAAGTCGCTGATGTTTCCGCTGTTGTCGTTGGCCAGAATCAGCGCCCGGCCAATGGACATTATCAGCGCTACCGCGCCGTCGATTTTGTTGTCGTCGCCCTGCTTGATGGGCCGCACGACATCATCGTTGCCAGGCATGTTTTTCCCGATCACGTTGGCGATGCACCAGGTCATTATCGGATGACCGTCGTGGTGGAATCGGCCAGCAGTTATCGCCGCCTCAAGCTCCTTCATGGGGTCAGACATGTTGGTGTAGTTCTGCGTGATCGTGATCGGGTTGAAACCTTCGTCGTCGAGATCGTGGCTGAGGCCGGTTGCGCCGTGTGGGTCGATCGGGCACTCGCGGACCGGCGCTTGGTGATTGGCTTCCTTGGTGTCTTCGAAGATTTCGCGGTAATCGATCTCGGCGCCGTCGGTGATTTCCAGATGTTTGGAGTTGATCCAGGCTTGGAAACGCTCGGACATGCGCTTGTTGTCGCTGTCATACGCGGTGTCATAGGGCACCCAGAACTTAGGGGCCACGCTGTAATAGTGCGTCTTGGCGTCAATGACGCGCCAAAAAAGGCGCGCCCTTGAGTTCATGTCCAGCTTACGGGCCAAGTCGAAGCCCGCGATCCACTCTTGACCCTCGAACTGATCGAGCGTAAGCGTGGTGTCTTCACTGGATTTCCAGTCTTCCATGTTGAAGAAGCCCGACTTCGCGCTAACCCATAGGTTGAGGTGCTTCGTTTTGAACGTGTTCGCGAAGCGAGCCGAGCGTATTGCCCTGGCTTGCTGACTCTCCAGGTACTCCTGAAACACCGAGACGCCGTGGTTCGGGTTGGCCTTGGCCAGCATCTTCGGATCGGTCCAGTCGTCGCCCTCATCGAGCGTCCAGATCCAGCCGAACAACTCTTCGTCCGGCACCGTACCAGCCAGCATCTCGACGACCTGGCGGCGCTTGTCGTAGCACGGGCCTTCAATGTCGGCGCCGGCCGTGGTGATGATGAACATCAGCGGCTGACGCCGGGCGCCCATGCCTGTGAGCATGGTGTCGTACTGGGCCGAGGTTGGGTGTTCGTGGTATTCGTCGACGATGGCGCAGCTCGGCGATGCACCGTCGCCCGGGTTACCGATCAATGGCTCGAACCGGCTGAAGTCGGACGGAATGTTCATGTTCGAGGCGTTCACCTCGATGCCGGCGGCCTGAATCAGCATCGGCGACTTGCTGACCATCAGCTTGGCGGGCCGGAAAACCTCCCACGCTTGCTTCTCTGTGGTCGCACCGGCGTACACCTCGGCACCGAATTCGCCATCGGCAACGAACATGCTGATGCCAACACCACCGGCAACAACTGATTTGCCGTTCTTCCTGGGCACTTCCCAGTAGCTTTCACGGAACCGGCGGTGGCCGCCCTTCTTCTTGACCCAGCCGAATGTAACGGCCAGGCCGAAAAGCTGCCAAGGCTCCAGCGTGATCAGCTGACGCTTGAATGCCCACTCGCCCTTGGTGTGCGGGAGCAACTGCATCAGCTTGAGCTTTTTCTCTGCCTTCGCCGGATCGAACTTGAAACGGAAACCGCGCTTGCGGCTGGCCGCCAGATCATCGAAGTGGCGCTGCACTGCCTGGTGGATATAACGGCACGCCGGCACCTTACCGCGGAGCAAGGACCGACCCCACGCCGTTGCCTTGTCGACATTGGGGTGGGCAGATTTGGTCATCAGGTTCTCAGTAAGTTGGCAAATTCGTTGGTTTCTTTCTCCTTGTTGCCGCCGATCAATCGGGTGCGGCTGGCCGGGTCCAGACCCAGCATCGAACCGAAGGTCACCATCTGGCGCATCGTTTCGTTCGCGGCGGTAAGTGCGGGATTCTTCATCGGCCCGCCCGTGGCACCGGTGACGACGATGCCATACTGCGTGATTGATTCCTGCGCAAGCCGCCAGTTGTCGTAGGCGCTACAGAAGGCCTCGACGTTGTGCAGGTCCGTGATCGCCACCACGTTCTCGCGCAGTAGCTCTGGAACAATCATGTTCCACATAGTGGCTGCCCGAGGGCTGAACCAATCCGGTGGGTCGATCTGGGTGATCTTGGAAAACTGCGGCTCGGCTGTATTCAGCGCGCGCTTGCCGGGGTTTCCGGCGAGTGCTTTTTTGGCCGTTGGCTTGGGTTTGCGACCACGGCCGGCGACCGTGGCGGTGCCTCCCATCGCGCAACTCCTGACTTTTTAATTTCGCGGGTGTAAAAAAACGATTGAGGGCGCGGTCTAGAAGCGAAAAGGCCCAGACTTTCGACCCTCCCCCTTCCTTTCTGCACGAATCGTTCTCATTTGGCCATTTTCGACTGTTTTTCGGCCATTTTTCTGTTTTCAGCGCCGGGAATTGCCGAAACCACCATCCTCGGAAGCCGTTTTGCTGGAGTGGCATGGTCCACACAGGCTCTGCCAGTTGTCCCGGTCCCAGAACAGGGTCATGTCACCTTTATGCGGGATGATGTGGTCAACATCAGTCGCTGCGACCACCATGCCTGCCTGCTCGCAGCACCGACAAAGCGGGTGCTTGGCCAGCCAGCCTGCCCGAGCCTGCTGCCACTTGTAGTTGTAGTGGCGCTTGGTGCTGCTCTCTCGAGGCTTGGCCCATGTTGAACTCTTGAGCAGGTGGGCATGATCATCGCAGTACCGAGGGTTGCGGGTCAGCGTGTTGCACCCTTGGGCATTGCATGGCTTCTGCGATCTTAGCGGCACGGTTTGCCATCCATGTACGTCATGGGTGGGGCGTCAGGGTCCTGCTCTGCCTGATCCTGTGCCAGAGCTTGGATCAGCATCGACTGGTTGGCCTCCATCCGCTCCAGCAGCGCGGTTTGTTTCTTCATCTCGGCCAGCATTTCGATCTGTAAGCAGTTGGCTTGCTCGCTCATAGGCCAGTCTCGTCATCTTATTGATCCATTCGCGCCGGGCAGCGCATCCACTGCAGGCCACTACTGAGCCGCTCGACTGAGCGCTTCATCAGCTTTATCAGCTGCCTTGGCCGCCGTGTCTGCCGCCTGGACTGCCGTGTTCGATGCCTCTTGCACCTTGACCGCCGCATCCTGGGTCTTCTCGGCCAACGTGGTCAGCCGTAGATCCCGCTTGCCCAGAGCCGCGTCGTAAGCGGCGCGCACTTCGGCAAGCTGTTTGGTCTGCTCGCTGCTGGCCGACCACACACCGGCCTGGTAGCCAAGGATGGATCCGCCGGCTACCAGCAACAGCGCGATTACCCACACCTCGGCACGCCTCCACCAATGGCGGGCGATGAAGTTGATTGCGCATCTGTCCATCAGGCGACTCCTCCCAGCTTGGTGCGCAGGCGGTTGATCTCGTCACTCTGCTGCGTCACACGATCAGTGAGCTGAGCGACTTGGCTGGTGAGGGCTTCGATCTTCCCTTCCATGCGCCCAACTGCCGCGGCGAGCTCGTTGCGCTCTTTGGCGAACTGGTCAGCGCGCGCCTCGGCGGCGTTCGCCCGTGCGCGCTCAGTGTCCAGTAGTTCGTTCAAACGCCGGACGGTGCCGATGTCGGCGTTATCCATTGCGCGATCGGTGGCATCCTTCGAAAGGAACTTGCGAAGCCAGAGCAGGCCGCCCAGCGCGACGGTGGCACTACCGCCAAGCCAGGTAGCTGTGCCTGGGCCGAGGTCAGTAGGATCCATCCGTTACTCCAGAAACGAAAAAGCCCCGCACAGTGGCGGGGCTCAGAATTTTTGGTCGTCTCTCATAACGCGCAAGATCGACATGATGGGGTTAATTTACGGCCAGTCGGCCAATGGGTCAAGCGGCATCTACAAAGATTTGCTCACTGTCGAATATCTCGGTGGCATGGATCACCGCCTGCTCTTCGAGCTTCTCCAAACGCTTGTGGATTCCGCCTCGCCAGTTGCGACGAGTGCGTTCAGGCGAGCCCGCCAGGTCCCATGTGTTCATGTCATAGAATTCGGCAGGCAGCACAATCATGTCGGTGGAGCGCTTGCCAACTTGCACGCCTTTCAGCTTCGGTATGGCCCAGGCAGTCAGCGACTTATAGATGAACAGTTGGGGGGCCGGTGAAACCATGCGGGCCACCAGCCTGCCGATGGCACCGACCTTGTTGGCCTTGTGCGTCGAGTACTTGGCCACCAGCACATCCCACTGAGCCGGCTCAAGCTGGCGGTGTAGCAACGCATATAGGCAGCAGTCGTAATCGAACTTGTCACGCACTGACAGCGTGCTTCCGGTCCCACCCTGACGAAGGTCGGCGTCGATCAGCTTCTGCCAGGACTGCTTGGTGCTGTTGTCGATGTTGTCCGCTGCCAGCACCCGCACCAGGGTGCCCATCACGTCCTTATACATAGCCATGGTTCAATCCCCTGTGTAGTTGGTGCCGCCGGCGCCGCGGCGGTTGTTCTCGTCGTATTGCGCTTCAGCACCGGCGGGCTTGAAGCAGTTGAACTGTGCGATCCGGTGTTCGGCGGCCTGCAGACGAATGCTCAGCTGTGTCACCAGCACCTCCAGCGGGAGCGCTTCGCCGGTTTCGGCTGCGACCCAGCCCGCTGCGTTGCACTGCACGCAGGCCAGTTCATGGAAGACGCCGCTGATCACCGCTCGACCACGGCATGCCGGGCACTTGGCCAGGTCGAGCTGAGCGGCGCGGAATGCTGGGCCGTGGGACTTTTTCATGGGCGTGCACCAGCGAAGCCCTCAATAGCTGCACCAGCAAAGAAGGAAATCACGACGATAGCTGCGACCCACCCCGAATTGAACGAGACCGCCAGGCCCATGCCAGCAACACTGATGATGGTGACGTAGTGCTGCCAGAGGCTGATGCTCGGCTTGAAAAGGTCTTGATTCGCCATTTTTAAACCTCGCCTTTTATGGTTTCTGAATTTAGCTAGAGGCCGCGCCATTCAAGGCCTCGGCGTCATTGTGCGAATTTCCGTTTCTAGTCATGGTCGAGCGGTGAATCAGGCCAAAGCCCTTCCCGTCTAGCCAGTCGTGCCACTTGTTCAGCGCCTCGCGCTTGAGCAGCTCCGCCGAGGTATGGATGTAGGTCTGCACGTTGCGGGTCATGGTGTGGTTCACCAGCATCTCGCCAATCAGGAAGTCGACGCCAAGGTCAGTCCAGCCGGTTCGGGCCACCTTGCGCAGGTCGTGGCTCGTCCACTCGCCCTTGCCCAGGCGTGTGAACACGGCACAGGCCTGGCTGTCACTCATCGGGCCACGGATACGGGCGGGGAACAGGTAGGTGCCCTTGTAGCTTTTGGACGCCTGCCAGTCCCGGTACCGCTCCAGCAGCGCACAAACCTGATGGGTGAGCGGCAGGTGATGTTCACAGCGGGTCTTGGTGTTCTCAGTGGGAATGAACCACTCGCCCTGCTCACCCAGGGTCAGGTGGGACCATTGGGCTTGCCGGGTCTCGCCAGCGCGAGTGCCATGGCACAGCATCATCAACGCCAACATGCAGTCCTGCGGGTGCTGATCGAACCCCTCGGCCAGTTGGCCTATGACCTCTTCGAGCTGCACCGCACGCAAGCGAGACGGCTTAGGCTGGATGCGGGCCTTGGTGAAGTCGGTGAACTTGAACCCGGCGATGGGGTTGGTGGTGATAAGGCGCAGTTTCTCGGCCTGGCGGAAGGCGACGACCAGCACGCCCCACATCAATCGCACGTAGGACAGCGACATTTCGGCCTGCATCGGCCACATGACCAGCTTGTCGAGCGTGGCCCGATCAACGTCCTCCACTACCAGGGTGCCGAGCCGTGGTTTCAGATGGCACGAGATGATCGAGGTGTTGGTGGAGCGGCGCTTCGCTGAGAGGCTGCGGTCAACGGACTGGCGCCCGGTGAACCAGTCGAGCAGCTCGCCGACAGTCTGCAAGGTGCCAGCGGCGGCCGAGGCCTTTGGATCAGCGGCCAGACGCTCGCGGATCTTCGGCAACGCGACGATCAACCCCTTCACCGGCAGCTGAGGAAACCCGGCGATCTTGTCCCACTTGCCGCCCGACACCAGATACCAGGTACCGCGCTCGCGGTTTTGATGGAAACGGAAATACACGCCCGGGTACCGAGCGTCGCGCATGTCACGCACTGCGCTGTTGCTGGCCTGACGACGGATCTCCGCATCGGTAAACGAAGTGAGCATTGTCTGGGTCATGCGGCGGCCTTGGTCTGAGGTTGGAGGAGGTAAGCCCGGATCGCCTCGATGGCGTCGAAGTGCCCGCGGCAAACGATGGCCAAGTAACCCTGATCGGTCAGCGCCTGGAGGTAAGCGTCCTGGGCCGGGGAAACGGCGGCGTCATGCGGTGCTGTGGCCTTAAATTCGATGTACAGGCCGAAGTACCCGCCACGGGCCATCGGCAACACCAGGTCGGGAACACCAGCCTTAACGCCCTGCTCTTTCAGCTTGATCGCCACCAGCTTGTGGCGGTGCCCACCGTTCGGGACGTGGTAGATCAGCTTCGCGGCAGCCGGGTAGCGCAGGCTTATTTCCTTGATCAGCGCTGCCTGTTCCAGGCCCTCACGGTCGATGGACTTGGCGCGCACCGGCTTGGCGGTTAAGGCCTTCGGGCTGAATGGCTTCAAAGCTTCACCATCCCTTCGCTGATCAGGATGTCCTGGGTACGCATGACACCCTCGGCGAGGAAGAGGCGGATCTCGTATTTGGTCAGCTCCCCGGGCGCACGCAGGCGGCCGTCGGCGATATCGTGGCAATACGCGCAGGCCCAAGCCGCCTGCAAGTCGTTGGGCTTCATGCCCATCCCGCAAGTGCCGGCGAGGCGGTAGTGCGCCAGAACGGTGGTGCTCGGGTCGCAACCACACCCCGGAAACCGGACCTGGCAGTCTCGATCGCGCGCGGCATTCCTAAGTTTGCTCATCGGGATCCACCAGCAAGACGGGCGCGCAACTCGGCGATGGCGCCCTTCCCCACCTCGGGTGTGATTCGTCCGTCAACCTTGGCTGGAAGCGCCTTGGGCATTGGCTGAAGCGGCAAGCCGTCGAGCAACCGCCGAATGGTGATCGTGTAATTGCGGTCGAACAGCTTCAGGCTCAGTGCGGCGTCGAGTTTGTTCAGGCTCTCGAATCCGCACTCCTTGGCCGTGTGCCAGACCGCATCGTGCGACCACTTGCCCTGGCCAGCCATGCCTGGGTGGGAGTTCCGCACAGCTTCGCGGTGAGCGGCTGCCAGAGGTGGCAGGCCCAGCATTTCCGGCGTTGGCTTGCACCACTCGATAAACTGCCCTGGGCTTGGGATGAAGTCGGAAACCTGCTTCCGTGCCTTGATCATGCCGAGCTCAATCTGCCCCTGGGTTCGAATGCCTTCGTCCAGGAAAGCCTGCATCCACTGAACCTTGGCCGCGCGGTAGGTTTCCTTGTCCGGCCACGCCTGACGCCACGCTGAACGAATCAGCCGGAGCTCAGTGAACAAGTCGTTGATCGCAACGGCCATCTGACGGCGGCCTTCATCCTGTGGAGCGTGCGTCTCATCTGCCGAGATGAACTCGCCTGCCTTGGGATTGGCCCAGAGGCCCTGTGTTACTGCGGATACCTGCTTCATCAGGATTGCACTCCGTTCTGCCAGTCGGTGCTGTCGTCATCGAAGTCGGAAGCAGCTGCCGGCCTTTGGCGAAAGGGCGTGACGTTGTTAGCGGCTGCTCGGGTTTTATCGTTCAGCACCCACTTAACAAGCATCTGCACCCACTCAGCCTGAGTGTTCACTTGTCCACGCGGCTCGTAGTGAGCAGTGAATGCCCGGCGCGCCTCTTCGGTGAACAGGTCCATCGCTAGGCCAGAATGAACCGAGTAGGTCTTCAGCAGCTTGTCATCAGGATTCCAGTCGAGTGTCATCTCGCTGGGCATGCGAGGATCGACACGCTCATGCGTAGAGAGAGGGTTTTGATCTTCTCTTCTCTTCTCTTCTTTAGGTAACGCACCGCTAACGTTCGCAGCGTTACTTTTACCGTTACTCGCCTTGTGGTTTGCCACCCGTTTTGCCGTGAGAAGCCTGTTTTTAGCGGTCTTCCCGTTGTGCCGGTCGAAATGAGGAAGGCTGATAACACCGTCGCTCTCGATCATCCATGCGACCGATTTCATGTGCTCGCAGAAACCGATAGCGCCTACCAGACGATCCAGTAACTTTTTGCTAACGCTCGGAGCGTTACCGTTTTCAGTTTGTTGATCGAACCATCCCCACACGCGCATCAGCTTGCCGACGACAGCGTCGGGATCGATGTCCGCCAAGTCTGCGATCTGGCAAACCTCGGGTTTGTCCAGGGTGGTGAGTTCGAACTTGATCCAATCGCCGGCCATTACGCGGCCTCCTGCAGTAGTTCAGCGAGGCGTGTCAGCCCCTTTGGAGTGATCATTGGGTCGAAGGCCGCGCGATCGATACCGGTCTCGGGATCAGGCTTCAACGCAGTGACCTTATGGGTCATGTACCCAGAGGTTATGCGGGGCTGGTATGCGACCCAGCGCTTGCAGCCATGGCGTCGGAATATCCAGCGGCGCTGTTCAAGCCAGGCAAAGAGTCGAGATGGCGCGACACCAAGTTGCTTGGCGGCGTCAGTGATGCATATAGCTCCGCCGGCGACGGCAAGCCGTTTGATGGCTGCGACCTTTGGGGCCTGATCTGAAATCAGTCGCTGGAGCTCGCCATTCTTGTCGGCGAGATCGGCTGCAAAGCGCAGGGCTTCTGGCAGGGATTGAGGAATGGCAACGTGTCGTGACACGCTTTCAAGTTCGTGCAAACGTGTCACGACACGATGACGAAGCGGGACGCTGTAGCCGGTCAGCAGCGTCATGACGAGGTCCGGCGGAAGCAGGTACTCGGTTTGCTTCCGATTCGAGGCGTCCAAGTAGATGCATCCAAATTTGGATGCATCTAAGTTCAGCTCCGCCAAGTTGTGCTTAATGTCGCGCACGACGTGGTGATGCTGCTTTCCGGTTAGATCGGCGACCTCCCGGCTCGACATGGTGACGGTATTGCTTGGAGCGACGAGTGTGTTCATAATGGCCCCACAAGTTTTATTGCTGTTGAAAGGACCGCCCTGCCAGGCGGTTTTTTTATGCCTGCGATTCAGGCGGCCTTCAGCGACTCGCGAAGGATGTGCAGCGCTTCGATTGCTTCCTGAATTGCTTTCTCGCCTTGGGCTTTTTCGTGCTGGCTGATGTGGTTGTCAGCGGCGGCGTCGAAGATCAAACGCCCCACGTCCCCGCACTCGGCGGACAGGTGCCCGAGCGCAACCATCAGCGGCTTGGCAACTGGCTTTTCGCGGGCTACCAGGTCGTAGCCAAACTTGTCAGCGAGGGAAATCAGCGCCCGCATGTCTCCGGTGTGCAGCAAAACGCCGAACAGATGCTCGATTGTGAGGTGATGCGCCGAGTTGTCCGGGTTCGAGCGCTGCAGCAGGCTCACGTGCGATAGGCACATCTTTCCAGCCAACTCTTCCGCCCCACTTTCCTTGATGGTGGTGTGGCAAGCCCTCAAGAAATCTTCCATTCGTAAAACCTCAAATTTGTTTCCGTAGTGGCGGCCGCCAGGTCCGGCGATCATTCGCTCAACAGATCAATGACAAGGACGCCTTATGCAGCGGTTTTCTTTTTGTCGGCCTTCAATTGGCCGTTGGTTACAAGTTCAAGCTGGTACTGACGTAGCTCTGGGATCTCTTCGCCCCACTGCCGGACTGCCTCGTATGTGATGCCGAGCGCTTTGGCGAGGGGGGCGATCCCTTTGAAATGGTTAATTGCGTCGGCACGGTTCATGGCTGACTCCTTTGGGTATACGGCAATTCAAGCATGCTTGTGTTTACTAAGCAAGCATGCTTGCCAAGCTAACTTGTAGATTGCTTGCATGAAAATTACTGATCGGATTGCGAAACTTGTCCTGGCGCGAAAGCCTGAGATCGGCCCGCGAGGATTCAAAAGAGATATAGCGACCACCTGCGGGGTCAGCTACGAAGCTGTTCGTCAGTGGTTTGCCGGGGATACCGGCAACATAAAGAACGAAAATCTGGTAGCGATCGCTGAAGGCTATGACACGACGGTAGATTGGCTGCTATCAGGCAAAGGTGAGCCGCCAAGCCGGAAGGCCGCGGATACTCCAAAATCTGGCAATTATTCTTCGGCGGACCTGGTCAAGCAGATGCTCGCGAAGCACGGCCGGGGCTTATCGGATGAGGCGAGAGCACGAATCGCCGAAGTGGTAGAAGATGTGGCGCTTGAGTCGAATTCGACCAATGTGGTGAAAGTCGATTTCACCAGGGCTGGCCAAGTCGGTGACGAAGTATGGATTGCCCACTACGACGTGCGCGCAGCAATGGGCGGCGGGCAGATACCACACGAATTCCCAGAGATGCTTCAGGACATACGGGTCAGCCCCAAGCATTTGCGCGAGATGGGTGTCACGTTCAAAGAGCACTTCCACCTCAAGATGATCACCGGCTGGGGACAGTCGATGGCGCCAACGATCAAGGATCGCGACCCACTGCTGGTAGATATCACGATCCGGGAGTTCACCGGGGATGGCATATACCTCTTCTCGCACGACGAGATGCTGTACGTGAAGCGCTTGCAGAAGAAAGGCAAGGATCGTTTCAAGATGATCTCGGACAACAAGCATCACGACATAGAAGAGATCCGCGTGGATGACACCCACATCTTGGCCCGTGTGCTTTACGTGTGGAACGGACAGCCGGTATAAGGCATGCACGTCATCAAAGCCCGGCCAGCGCCGGGCTTTTTGTTGCCAGCTAGAAAGGCGCCGCCTCTTCTTCCAGAACAAACTCAACCTCGCCCTTCCCCGCCACCTCAACCTCCTGCTGCTCCCACCTAACCGTCACGCTGCCGTCGTCATTGAGCGTCAACTCAAGCTCGTCGGTTTCGGCTATTACCCCCAGAACCTCTTCCCACTCCCGATCTCCGTCCGTGTCCAGGCGATGAATCATCACCCAGCGCTGCGCCTGCGCAACTGGGTGGTTGATCATCGATGACACCCTCAATCCCAGCCGTTCCACACCCGTCATTTCTGCCCGTGCCGAGCCTGCCGGGCCTCCCTTCTGCTTAGCCATAACCACCTCCCAAGAATGCTGTACATACATACAGTAAGCAAAATATACACAAGCGTGCTTGCATTCAAATCACAAGCATGCTTTTATAAATGCAAGCCGACTTGTGCTTCTCCACAAGCACAGGACGCCCACCGCTCTTTAACAGCCAGCGCAACAAACAACAGACCGCATTGCCTCTACCGGCGACCGGCGAGCAGACAGGCCCGAAAGCCTGCCAACGACAGGGACAACCCTGTACGGCTGCCCGATGGTGAAACGCCAGAACCGAGTGAACGACCCGGCAAGCAATGCGCCCCGCCCCTTCCGGCGGCAATTGGACGGAAAGCATCACTGCTGCACCTTGGCGACAGGGTGCAGCGGGATGACAACCGAGGACGAATCATGAACCTGTACACGCATCAGAGTGGCCTGCTAGCTCTCAAGCCTGAGCGGCAGGAGGCATGCAAGGCAGCAGGAGTAACCGTGCTGGGCTTCGGCGAGAAAATGCCCAAGGGTGGGATGTTGCTCGCCGATACCCGCCCGCGCGGTTTCGTTGGCGGCCGGGGGCCAGGCGACCCGGCGGCCACCATGATAATCATCGGTAGCGCGTTCAAGCCGGAGAAGACCTATTACTTCGAAAGCTTTGAGCGAGCACTCAAAAAGGCCCAAAAGCTCGCAGCCTGAACAACCAGCGCCACGACAGCCTGTCGTTAACTGCCCGGTCACTTGCGTGCCGAAACGCAGGCTGTATCGGAGTGTGAACTGAGTACCGCCGGCCAGCGCGAGAGCAAAGGCAGACAAACGTCATGCAGTTCACACCCCGATGCGGACGAAATCGCGGCCTATAACCGCTTCCTGCATCACAACCAACTACCGAGGAATACTCGGTAGTTGCCACTAACGCGGAGGATTGGCAGCCATGTGAACCAAAAATCAGACAGCTCAGCGCTCACATAGGGAGGTCTATGTGACGCAACGAAAGCCCGATTCCGGTCGGGCTTTTTTACGGCTCGCCTTTATCCGTCAGCACCCTCCCCTGCGCCCAACGGCAAACAGCAGGCGGTCAGGCTGCTGACGAATAAACGCAACCCACTGAGGTATTCGCCATGCACGCATCAATTCAACAGCGCGTAGACGGGGTTGCGGCCCTGCACGTTCGCTCCCGCATTGCCACCGCCGAGTTCTACGCCTTGATCGGCAAGGAGCAACCTGTGCAGAAGATTCGATTTCAGATCCGCACCGCCGCAAAGGCTTACCACATCGTCGAGATTGCTACCGGCAAGGTGAAAGGCTTCCGCTGGACCTGGAAAGATGCCAGCAACTTTGCCCAGGCTCTGGAATCCCGCGCAGACGGCGTGAAGGTGACGCTGTCGGGCGGTACGCAATGATCGGCGAGCCAATGCCCAACCCGCGCGACTCGATCATTGATGAGTTGAATCAGCACCTCGACGCCTTCTTCGGTGCCGGGCGCAGCGTGCAGGAAGTCGCCCAGGGCGTAAGCGGCGTTAAGGACGGCACCTATGGCGGTGGGCACAGCAGCAAGCTGCGCGCCGAACGCGACAGGCTGGCACCAGGGCTCAAGCAACTCGCCGATACCGGCACCTCGATCAATAAGGCCGCCGCTGCAATGGGGATCGACCACAAGCGCGCCAGGCTCATCGCCCGGGAGAACGGCTTCAAGTTCGCCGAGGCCCCATGAGACGCATCAGCAAGATCACAGCCGCGCGGCGCAGGCCGACATGGTTGGCACTGCCAGCAAGCGGAATAGAAGAGGTAGGCCATGGCCGAGGAAGAGCAGCAGCCGACGGCGGAAGCACTGAAGCAGCGCCGCAAGCGCGAGAAAGCGGCAGCGAAGGACGCAGCATTGGGCGTCGAGAAGTTTACCGTTGAGGTTGCCGGCGTTTTCAAGGCCGACCTCAAGCGCCTTATGAAGCAGCACGGCTTCAACAGCCAGCAGGAAGTGTTTCAGAACCTGCTACGCAACGTGATCGCTGCCGACTTCGAAACGGCGGCGCAGATGCTCAAATGTGTCACGACACCTTTTGTAGTTACCGAAAAGGTGTCGGAGATCATCAGGGCTGCCGGCATGAAGTCGCTCGCCGACGACCCGCCAGAGCCTGACGACGAAATCGAAAGACCAGCATAACCCAACCTACTCGCTGCATCCGGTAACCGGAGGGCGGCGCCTGACTGGAGATAATCCATGGACGAGCATTTCTACCTTCAAGACAGTCGCAGCCACTCCTACGTAGGTGACGGGTTGTCGTTCTGGGGCTTTGGTGGATCTGGGTATGTCACGGATCTGGCCAAGGCCGAGGTGTTCACTCGGGACGGAGCTTTAGATCACCGCGACACTGACATCCCTTGGCCCAAGGCCTATGTCGACGCCCGGGCGCGAGTCGGTGTCGATTGCCAGAATGTCACCTTGAGCGAGGCGCTGGACCAACACCCCGACGCAGCCGAGTTTTACATCCAGAAGCCGCAGTGCTGGAACGGCAACAACTTGATTTGGCTTTGTGAAGATGGCGTGTTCACAAGCAACCTTTCCAAGGCTGTGGTGGTGCCGAGGGTCCACACCGTCACATGGATCGGCAAGCTCGGTCAATCAGGCGCGGTGGTCTGGCCCAAGCCCTACATCGACGCCCACTCCCGGCGCCTTGTTGAGCGCGACGACGTGAATATCAAAGACGCCCTGCGCGGCACCGGCATCAAGCTGGCCAAGCCGAAGAAGCCCAAAATGATGATGTTCAATTGTGACGGCTGCGGCCGGTTCATCAGTGACGCGCAACGCTATCGCGAAGACTGCCGGAACTGCGGGACAAGCAACACTCCTTGATCCGGCTCCATGCCGGTCACCCGTAATACCCCATATCAACGAATCACGCCAGCCGGCGAGGATCCCCTATGTCCGCACAACAGAAGAAACCCCAATTTATCCATGGCCAGCCGAGCATGGGCCTGCCGTTCCAGAAAGAGTTGGTGGTGGACCTGTTCGCCGGCGGCGGCGGTGCAAGCACTGGTATTGCCCGGGCGTACCGGGAACCGGACGTGGCAGTGAACCACAACCCGATCGCCTTGGCCGTGCACCGCGCCAATCACCCCAAAACCGCGCACTACGTTGCCGACGTGTTTGAGGTTGATCCGGTCATAGCAACCGGCGGTCAGCCTGTTGGCATTCTCTGGGCATCGCCGGACTGCCGCCATCACAGCAAGGCCAAAGGCGGTGCGCCTCGCGACCGTGGCGTGCGCGGGTTGGCCTGGGTTGTTGTTCGCTGGGCGCATGCCACCCGACCTCGCCTGATGTTCCTGGAGAACGTCGAAGAGTTTTGCGACTGGGGGCCGATCGACGAGAACGGCCAGCCGATCAAGGCTGAGCGAGGGCGAACCTTCAAATCGTTCGTTGCGGCGCTCAGCACCGGCCTGCCAGCCGATCACCCGGACATGCCGGAGGTTCTGCAATCGATCGGGGACTTCGTGCCGGTGGAAAGCCTTGTCCGTGGTTTGGGATACAACGTCGAATGGCGGGAGCGGATCGCGGCTAACGCCGGCGCCCCAACTATCCGCAAACGCCTGTATCTGGTGGCGCGCAGCGACGGTCTGCCGATCGTTTGGCCGGAGCCGGTACGACACAAAAAGCCAACAGCGAAACAGCAGCCGTGGCGCACGGCGGCCGAGTGCATTGACTGGAGCAACCTGGGCAAGACGATCTTCCGGGAAAAGCCCATGGCATTGAATACCCGCCGTCGGGTGGCCAAGGGTATGTGGCGCCACGTAATTACCAGTGAGAAACCATTCATTGTGCCAATGCGTGGGACGTCGGACGCACACACAAGCACGCACGGCGTAGATGAATCAGTTTCTACCATCAGCGCCGGCGGCACTCATCACGCCCTGGTGCAGCCAGTGGCAGCGCCGTTCCTCACCGAATGTGCCAATGGGTCATCGCAGCGCAACTTCGACGTTCAGGAAGCTCTGCGCACTCAGGTTGCCCAGGTGAAAGGTGGCCATTTTGCGATGGCGGCCTGTCACCTGACGCACCTCACTCACCACGGGGAGCGTAGCGGCTACTCACCGGACGAGTCGGCACGCACGGTCACCGGCGCGAATCGCGGCGAACAGGCCATTGTCTGTGGGCATATGACAGCCTTCGGGCAGAACGCCGTGGGAAGCTCGCCTGATGATCCTGCACAGACCGTACTGGCAGGCGCGGCGCGCCACGGGATCGTCGCAGCGAACATGGTCACACTGCGCAAGGGCTCGATAGGGGCTGACGTTGATGGGCCTCTGGCCGTGGTCGCTACCAGCACTGGACATCACGCGGTGACGGCAGCGTTCTTCGAGCAGGCGAATGGCGGTTTCTACAAAGGTGACGGCCGATCGGCGTACCAGCCGACATCCACCATCTGCCAGTCAGGCGCCAATCAGCGTCTGGCCAACGCTTATCTGGTGAAGTACTACGGCAATGAGAAAGACGGAATTGCCCTGACTGAACCAATGCATACCCTGCCGACGAAGGACCGGGTTGCCCTGGTTGAGGTGGTGCAGGTGCCGGACACGCTCACGCCGGAGCAAATGGAAGGTGCCCGCCGCTGCGCCGCCTTCATGCACGAGCATCTGCCGGAGCATTTCAAAGAGCCGGCCGAGATGATCATGATCGGCGGGTATGTACTGGTGGATATCACCTTGCGCATGCTGCAACCGCCAGAGCTGAAGGCCGCACAGGGCTTCGACAAGGACTACATCATTGACCGCGGCCTGTTCGTTGATCAGGTGACCGGCGCAGAGCAATGGTTGCCGATCAACAAGACGAATCAAGTCAGGCTCATCGGCAACAGCGTTTGCCCGGACGAAGCCGAGGCCTTGGTCAGGGCGAATGCCGCCGACATCATCGAGCTTTACCAGCGCCTCGCCGCGTAACTTCCCCACTCTACCGCCCGGGCATGGCCCAGCAAGGACTCCCCGTGATCAACCTCTTCTGGCGCATGGTCGCCAAACTGCTCGCGCGCCCGACTGTTTCCGCTTGGCTCATCGCCCGAGCCCAGCGCACCCCGTACCTGCACATCATGTCCGCCGACGGCGCCGAGACCTACATGAGCCGCTGGTGGCTGTTCAACCCCTACTCCCGCGATACGCACAAGCCAGCGCCGTGGTGGTGCCCGTGGTCGTTTCGTGTGCACCACATAATGCGGCCCGATGAAGACCGGGATCTGCATGACCATCCATGGAACGCCCGCACGATCATCCTGCGGGGCTGGTACACGGAACAGCGACTGCTCGACAGCGAGGATCCTGTGTTGTCAGGACTCAACGTCCCATCCGGCGCTCAGGCTACCGAATACATCGACCGGCGCGCTGGCGACACCGCGCGACTGTTGCATGGTGAGTACCACCGCATCGATGAGTTGTCGCCAGGTGGAGTCTTCACCCTCTTCATCACCAGCAAGTGGCGCGGTGACTGGGGCTTTCTGGTCAACGGAGTGAAGGTGCCATGGCGAACCTACACAGGCACTGATGACTGAAAGATTTCAAAAGGAATGGCGTATAAGTTGCCTTGCCCTCTAAAAGTGTCCGAAAACATCGTATTTGCCCAGGGCTTGCCTGGTGCGCGCGAGCACATCATTTAAACCTTTGAACAATTCAATCAAACTAAATGTTTCTCCACGAAATCTGAAAGTTCCTGTCATAGGATCGTACTGCCTCATCATGTCGCTTTCCTCCAACCCCATGATGCCTCCCTTAGGACCAACAATATCTTGAACAAAATTCTGATTTTTACTGGTTTGCATCCAATCGTCTATACGCTCATCAAAGTGCTCTAGGTGATCTCGAAGAGTACGATTCTTAATTATATGTTCCGCCCCTTGAAGCCCTAGAACGTTAAGTAGTTGACTAGAGCGATTCCTGGTGACGCACACAGAGCACATCATTCCGTTAGAACTCGGCTTACCACAAGAGCATTTTTTATTCGAGGTTATGGCTGGAGGCCAAAGCAATCTCGAAATGTTACTCAGATGGGTTAAAAAACTATGCACAGACCTAAAACACTCCTTGTTAAGGGTATTCCTTTGCTCAAAATCGATGTCATTGTCTTTTTTCATCACCGCTGCCGCGACGTGATCTAAATTAGTGATCGCATTCATTGCCATAAGTGATTGCGACTCAACTTCACGCAAGTAAACCATAAGAAAATGCGCCTCCATAACCTACCTCCTTTAAGCCATTGATCGAGTGAAGGTAGCTCAATATCAAACAACTGAAAAGTCAGCCGCTATAGCGGCAAGGACGAAGTCATGCCTGAAATAAAGGAACGCCCCATCCTGTTCTCGGCGCCGATGGTGCGCGCCATCCTGGAAGGCCGGAAGACGGTCACGCGGCGACCGGTCAAGGTTCAGCCGCACATTGATGCCAGTGGCAATTTCTGCGTAGGTAAATCCAACTACGGTCAGGACGGCTACGGCAAGCCTGTAACCAAGCACTTCGTCAACGGCTGCTGCCCTTTTGGCAAGCCCGGTGACCGGCTGTGGGTGCGCGAGACTTGGGCGCGTGTCGGCAATTGCGATCCTGGCTATCTGACATTCGGCGCCACCTACCCCGCCTGCCTGCCGCCGGAACTGGAGAATATCCCCGCCGCCAGCGAAATCCGCTGGAAGCCCAGCATCCATATGTTCCGCCGTGACAGCCGCATCGTGCTGGAGATCACAGCCGTGCGCGTCGAGCGGTTGCAGGACATTAGCGACGAGCAGGCGGAGGCCGAGGGAATAATCCCGGTACCGAAAACCACGGAAGGCTCACATCAGTTCTGGCGTAACTACCACCTTAGCGGCGACGGTACTTTCTGCGTGCGCACTCCCAAGGAATCGTTCAAGTCGCTCTGGTGTCACGTCGCCGGCGGCTCATTCCCTAAAGGCGAGGCTGCATACAAGGCATCGCCGTATAGCTGGGAAGCCAACCCGTGGGTCTGGGTGGTCGAGTTCAAACGGGTGACGCCATGATCGCCTCCCTCTGGTTCGCCTACGTGTTCATCTACAGAGTGCCCGGGTAATGGCATGCTACCGGATCTACGACAAGAACCGAAAGCCCACCGGCCACCTATGCGGCGACCTTGGCCCGCACTGCGCCGAATGCGGTGACGTTGGGACGCAGCTTTGTGATTACCCAGTTGGCGAAGGAAAGACCTGCGACAGGCCGGTCTGTGAGTTCCACGCCACCGAGGTCGCGCCGAACGTCGATTACTGCCCGGCACACCATGCCGAATGGAAAGCCTTCCGCGATGCCGGTGGCGTGAAGCGCGAACTCGAAAACGTCGTCCCGTTCAAGGGCGCCTAACCCCAATCCCCCTACATGCCTGGCGGTGAGCAACTTCAGGGCAACTGGCTGTCGACCCATCTCTCGGCTGCGGACATCGCTTCCGATATCGCCGACTGGTAGTCATCCCACGGGCCATGCAGATCAGCCGCAACTTCGCCCAGCCCGTTAATAGACGCGGGCTCGATCACTGTGACCGAGCGAGGGCTTTTGTCGTTAGGGCGCCGCCACTCGAACTTGAGGAAAAGGATGTGCCCTCGATATTCGTGAGCAATTGGGGCTTCCAGATGATGAGACAAGCGCGGGACCTAAGGATTAAAGGACGGACCTTCTGTTCTACACCCTTCTTCCAACCGTAGATACGGGGGCCATAGGCCACCACTCCAACCCCTTATGTGCCTGCCGGTGAGCGGCGGGCGGAGCTATGCCATGAATGCACAAGTCCTCGACCCATGCAGCGCCAGCCGCATGATGTGGTTCGACAAGGGCGACCAGCGCGCCCTGTTCGGTGACATCAGAGATGAAGAACACATGCTATGCGATGGCCGAGTGTTGAAGGTTGAGCCGGACGTGATTATGGACTTTCGGCACCTGCCCTTCCCCGACGCCAGCTTCAACATGGTCGTGTTCGATCCGCCGCACCTGGTACGCGCCGGGCGCGAAAGCTGGCTTCGGCTTAAGTACGGGATCCTCACCGATGACTGGAGGGATGATCTCCGCAAAGGCTTCGCCGAGTGCTTCCGGGTTGTGCGCCCCGGCCAATTCCTGATCTTCAAGTGGAACGAAACCCAGATCCGGGTCAGCGAGATTCTCGCCCTTACCGATGAGCAGCCGTTGTTTGGCCACAAGTCTGGCAAGCGCGAGAAAACGCACTGGATCACGTTCATGAAACAACCCTAACCCACCTTCTGCCGCCCAGCGCGGCAAGGACACCCCATGTACTCAATAAAACTCACCCTGCTGATGCTGGGCGCTCTGCTGTACGTGTCAGCCACGGTTTGCTGGTTCTTCTGGCTCGCACCGGTGCTGCTGATGGACGGCGAGGTAGTCGACATCATCACCGCATTCGCCGGCACCTGCGCCTGGCTGCTGGTCAGCTTCGGCATGGCCATTCACATCATCAAGAAAGCGCGGCCCACGGCGGGCGGCGGGAGGTAGGTATGTTTTTGACAGCAGAGGAAGTTGCCGACCTGACCGGATACAAAAAGCCAGGGGCACAGATAAAGTGGCTGACCGCCGAACGATACGGGTTCGCGGTAGGTGGTGATGGGCACCCAAAGGTGCTGCGCCAAGTTGTCATCGGGCGGCTGGGTGGTATTCAATCAAGGAAGGGGCCGGAATTGCGGCTGTGCTGAGGTGAGATAGATGCGACCGCGCAAGAAGGACCGGCACCTGCCAGCCTGCATGTACCAAAAACACGGCGCGTACTACTTGGTCCGCAAGGGCAAGTGGTTGCGCCTCGGCACAGACTTTCAAACGTCTCTCGCCGAATACGCCATGCTGCTGGACAAGCGCAGCCTGGGCGGGATGCCCAAACTGATCGACGACGCGCTCGAGCACATGCGCACCAGGACTAAGCCGGCGCTAAAGCCGAACACGCTCAAGCAATACGAGGCAGCGGCCGAGCGTTTGAAGGAAAACTTCGCCGACTTCGAGCCGCGCGAGGTGCTTCAGCGGCACGTCGTCGCGCTCAAGCTACACATGGCGGACACGCCTAACATGTCGAACCGGGTGATCTCGGTACTGCGGGCGGTATTCACTTACGCCCTGGAGCAGCAGATCGTCGATTCGAATCCGTGCATTGGCGTGCGGCGGCATCTGGAGCACAAGCGCGACAGGTATATCACCCACGGCGAGTTCCAGGCGATATGCGCCAACTCAAGCGACAACATGCGCGTCATCTACGAGATGTGCTACCTGACCGGCCAGCGCATCGGTGACGTGCTGGCCATCCGGTTGGCCGACATCAGCCCAGAGGGCATCGCCTTCAAACAGGAGAAGACGAATGCGAGGCTGCTGGTGCAGATGACGCCAGATCTGGAGGACCTGCTGGCCCGCGTGAAAGCGCTGCCACGGAAGATCCGCGGGCTCACGCTGTTCTGCTCGCCGCGCGGCGGAAAGCCGGTGCACTACAGTTCGGTTAAGGATGCATTTGCGATCAGTTGCAAAAAGGCCGGCGTCGAAGATGCCAGTCTCCACGACCTGCGCGCCAAATCGCTGTCGGACACTGATGACCAAGGCAACGATGCACAGAAGCTCGGTGGTCACACCGACGCCAAGATGACGCAACGTTATCTGCGCCTGCGCAAAATCAACGTAGGCCTGCCGCCAACAATGCCTAAAAAATCTCTGTAGTATTAGACAGATGTGAATTGTCAAATAGACAGGTAGAGCTGAAAGCCCCGTATGACAGACCTTTCAAGTCACACCCCAATGATGCAGCAGTACTGGCGCCTGAAAAACCAGCACCCTGATCAGTTGATGTTCTATCGCATGGGCGACTTCTACGAGATCTTCTATGAAGACGCGAAGAAGGCCGCCAAGTTGCTGGACATCACCTTGACCGCGCGCGGGCAGTCGGCGGGGCAGTCGATTCCGATGTGTGGGATTCCTTACCATTCGCTGGAAGGCTACCTGGTCAAGCTGGTGAAGCTGGGCGAGTCGGTGGTGATTTGTGAGCAGATCGGCGACCCGGCGACGAGCAAGGGGCCGGTGGAACGTCAGGTGGTGCGCATTATTACGCCGGGCACGGTGAGTGATGAGGCGCTGCTGGACGAGCGTCGCGACAACCTGATCGCAGCCGTGCTGGGTGACGAGCGTTTGTTCGGCCTGTCGGTGCTGGATATCACCAGCGGCAATTTCAGCGTGCTGGAGATCAAGGGCTGGGAGAATTTGCTGGCGGAGCTGGAGCGGATCAATCCGGTGGAGTTGCTGATTCCGGATGATTGGCCGAAGGACTTGCCGGCAGAAAAACGTCGTGGGACCAAACGTCGTGCACCGTGGGATTTTGAGCGTGATTCGGCGCTGAAAAGTCTGTGCCAGCAATTTTCGGTGCAGGACCTTAAAGGCTTTGGCTGCGAAACCCTGACCCTGGCCATCGGTGCCGCCGGTTGCCTGCTCGGTTATGCCAAGGAAACCCAGCGCACTGCCCTGCCGCATTTGCGCAGCCTGCGCCATGAGCGCCTGGACGATACCGTGGTGCTGGATGGCGCGAGCCGTCGCAACCTGGAATTGGACACCAACCTGTCGGGCGGGCGCGACAACACGCTGCAATCGGTAGTCGACCGTTGCCAGACCGCGATGGGTAGCCGTTTGCTGACCCGCTGGCTGAACCGTCCGCTGCGGGATTTGAGCGTGCTGCAAGCGCGTCAAACGTCTATCACCTGCCTGCTGGATGGCTACCGTTTTGAAAAGCTGCAACCGCAGCTGAAAGAAATCGGCGATATCGAAAGGATTCTGGCGCGGATCGGCCTGCGCAATGCGCGGCCGCGTGACCTGGCGCGCCTGCGTGATGCACTGGGCGCCCTGCCGCAGTTGCAAGACGCGATGACCGAGCTGGACACGCCGCACCTGCAGCAGTTGGCCGTGACCACCAGCACTTACCCTGACCTCGCAGCCCTGCTGGAAAAAGCCATCATTGATAACCCGCCGGCGATCATTCGTGACGGTGGTGTGCTGAAAACCGGTTACGACACCGAGCTGGATGAGCTGCAATCTTTGAGCGAAAACGCCGGGCAGTTCCTGATTGATCTGGAAGCCCGCGAGAAAGCCCGCACCGGTTTGGCGAACTTGAAGGTCGGCTACAACCGCGTGCACGGCTACTTTATTGAGTTGCCGAGCAAGCAGGCCGAATCCGCACCGATTGATTATCAGCGCCGCCAGACCCTTAAAGGTGCCGAGCGCTTCATCACGCCGGAGCTCAAGGCGTTCGAAGACAAGGCGCTGTCGGCCAAGAGCCGCGCGCTGGCGCGGGAAAAGATGCTCTATGAAGCCTTGCTTGAAGGCCTGATCAGCCGCCTGGCGCCGCTGCAAGACACTGCCAGCGCGCTGGCGGAACTGGATGTGTTGAGTAACCTCGCCGAACGCGCGCTGAACCTTGACCTGAACTGCCCGCGTTTTGTGAGCGAACCGTGCATGCGCATCGTGCAGGGGCGCCACCCGGTGGTGGAGCAGGTGTTGACCACGCCGTTCGTCGCCAACGACCTCTCGCTGGATGACGACACCCGCATGCTGGTGATCACCGGCCCGAACATGGGCGGTAAATCCACTTACATGCGTCAGACCGCGTTGATCGTGTTGCTGGCGCACATCGGCAGCTTTGTGCCGGCGGCCAGTTGTGAATTGTCGTTGGTGGATCGCATTTTCACGCGCATCGGTTCCAGCGATGACCTGGCCGGCGGCCGTTCGACTTTTATGGTGGAAATGAGCGAGACCGCCAACATTCTGCACAACGCCACCGAGCGCAGCCTGGTGTTGATGGACGAAGTGGGTCGCGGCACCAGCACCTTCGACGGCCTGTCGCTGGCATGGGCGGCGGCCGAGCGGCTGGCGCAGTTGCGCGCCTATACGCTGTTTGCCACTCACTATTTCGAACTCACCGTGCTGCCGGAAAGCGAGCCGCTGGTGGCCAACGTTCACCTGAATGCTACCGAACACAACGAGCGCATCGTGTTCCTGCACCACGTATTGCCAGGGCCGGCCAGCCAGAGCTACGGCCTGGCCGTGGCGCAATTGGCCGGTGTGCCGACCGACGTGATCACCCGCGCTCGCGAGCACCTCAGCCGCCTGGAAACCACGGCCTTGCCTCACGAAACCGTGGTCGCCAGCCCTGCAAAAACCAAAGGCAAAGCCAGCGCGCCGCATCAGAGCGATATGTTTGCCAGCCTGCCCCATCCGGTGCTGGATGAGTTGGCCAAGCTTGATCTGGACGACATGACGCCGCGTAAAGCGCTAGAAATGTTATATGCACTGAAGGTTCGGATATAACGCTACCGCGTGCAAGCTGGTAGACTCTCGCGCGGTTTGGGATGCTGCAGGCTCTTAGCCTGGCCTGCAGACTATCGCTCCCGAACCTCGCGAGCCCTGCCACACAGGGTCTCGCTGCCGCCGCCTGAGGAGAAAATTAGAAATGACCTTCGTCGTTACCGACAACTGCATCAAGTGCAAGTACACCGACTGCGTCGAAGTGTGTCCGGTGGACTGCTTCTACGAAGGCCCGAACTTCCTGGTTATCCACCCGGATGAGTGCATTGACTGCGCCCTGTGTGAACCAGAATGCCCGGCCGTCGCTATTTTCTCCGAGGACGAAGTCCCGGCAGAGATGCAGGAATTTATTCAGTTGAACGTCGAGCTGGCGGAAATCTGGCCGAACATCACTGAGCGCAAAGACCCGATGCCGGATGCGGCGGAGTGGGATGGCAAGAAAGGTAAGATTGCAGACCTCGAACGCTAAGCGCGCTGCTGTCCAATAAAAAGGCCCCTTGCGGGCCTTTTTGCGTTTCTGCAGGGTGGGTTTTACTTTTCTACAGGCGAAAAAAAGGGGCGGTATGACCCGCCCACATTTCTTCCCTGGTCCCTGTATTCCTTTTCATCGTCCTGATGAATCGCTTCCTGCGACGTTCCTTGAACCATCGTTCCTTGATGGCCGTGTCAATCCGTGGACACAGGGCTGATGTTAGAGAGTTCCGAGGGAACTTCAACGGGATCCAACTTCAGCTCTGAGGAGCTCCGTTGTAAAAGTCGGTATAAATAATTGTTATTTTTCAATTAGATAGAAAATTCTCTCACTGTTTTTAGCCGCACACACCCGGTAAAAAAACCATTCACTTACGAAAAAGTAAGCGAATGCTTACACGAGCAATTGCGTAAATGCGTAACCGCCCCCTGCTGACCGATCCCCAGACAAGAAAAAGCCCCGGTAATGCCGTAATGCTGTTCAGTTAAGGGAGTTCCGAGCGCTCACATTTTTGTGGCGAGCGGGCTTGCCCCGCGTTGGGCTGCGCAGCGGCCCCATAAAAAACGCCGCGTTCTTTCAGAAAGAACGCGGCGTCTGGTTTGGGGCTGCTGCGCAGCCCAACGCGGGGCAAGCCCGCTCGCCACAACGCTTCCTTCGCTGGTCAGCACTACGGCAATGCCGAGGCTTTTTTGCTTCAGAACGATCAGTCGTCGCTGACGGTAATCGTCGGCATCGCCGGGGCGGCCGCTTCTTGCAGCACAATCCGTGCGCCTACATGGCGTGCCAGCTCTTGATAAATCATCGCGACCGGGCTGTCAGGCTCGGCCACCACGGTAGGCTTGCCACCATCGGCCTGTTGGCGAATCAGCATCGACAGCGGCAACGAGGCCAGCAATTCGACGCCGTACTGGGTCGCAAGCTTCTCGCCGCCGCCTTCACCAAACAGGTGCTCAGCGTGGCCGCAGTTGGAGCAGATGTGCACCGCCATGTTTTCCACGACGCCGAGCACCGGGATGTTGACCTTGCGGAACATCTCCACGCCCTTTTTCGCGTCGAGCAGCGCCAAATCCTGCGGCGTGGTCACGATCACCGAACCGGCCACCGGGACTTTCTGCGCCAGGGTCAGCTGGATATCGCCGGTGCCGGGCGGCATGTCGATCACCAGGTAATCGAGGTCGCCCCACGCGGTCTGGGTGACCAATTGCAACAACGCACCGGAGACCATCGGCCCGCGCCAGACCATCGGCGTGTTGTCGTCGGTGAGGAAGGCCATGGACATGACCTCCACGCCATGGGACTCGATCGGCACGAACCACTTCTGGTCCTTGACCTGCGGCCGTGTGCCTTCGGCGATGCCGAACATCACACCTTGGCTGGGGCCGTAGATATCGGCGTCGAGAATGCCCACGCGCGCGCCTTCGCGGGCCAACGCCAGCGCGAGGTTGGCCGCCGTGGTGGATTTACCCACACCGCCCTTGCCAGAGGCTACGGCGACCACGTTCTTGACGTTGGCCAGGCCCGGAATCTGTGCCTGAGCCTTGTGCGCGGCGATCACACACTGGATGTCGACCTTGGCCGAACGCACACCGTCGAGGCCTTCGATGGCCATTTGCAGCATTTGCGCCCAGCCGCTCTTGAACAGGCCTGCGGCATAACCCAACTCCAGTTGGACCGACACCTGGTCGCCCTGGACCTCGATGGCGCGTACACAGCCGGCGCGGACCGGGTCCTGGTTCAAATAGGGGTCGGTGTACTGGCGAAGAACGGCTTCCACCGCTGCGCGATTGACGGCGCTCATGGGCTACTCCCGAAAAAAGACTGACTGAAACAGGCGGCTATCCTAACCGTTCCAGCCGCCCAACGGCATGCTTTCGACGGTCTGGAAGATGCTGAAACAGCGCCACGGGGTGAAATATATTTCCCGGCGCTTTATAGTGGCCGACCTCCGTTTCATCAAGTAGCCGAGCCCCATGTCCGAGCCACGCAAGATCCTCGTTACCAGCGCCCTGCCCTATGCCAATGGTTCGATCCATCTTGGCCATATGCTTGAGTACATCCAGACCGATATGTGGGTGCGCTTCCAGAAGCATCGCGGCAATCAATGCATTTATGTCTGCGCGGACGACGCCCACGGTTCGGCCATCATGTTGCGTGCCGAAAAGGAAGGGATCACCCCGGAACAACTGATCGCCAATGTGCAGGCTGAACACAGCGCCGACTTTGCCGAGTTCCTGGTGGATTTCGACAACTTCCACTCCACGCACTCCGACGAAAACCGCGAGCTGTCGAGCCAGATCTACAAGCGTCTGCGCGACGCCGGGCACATCGATACGCGGTCGATTACCCAGTATTTCGACCCGGAAAAGAAAATGTTCCTGGCCGACCGCTTCATCAAGGGCACCTGCCCGAAATGCGGCACCGAAGACCAGTACGGCGACAACTGCGAAAAATGCGGCGCCACTTACGCCCCTACTGACCTGAAAGATCCGAAGTCGGCCATCTCGGGCGCCACGCCGGTGCTCAAGGATTCCCAGCACTTCTTCTTCAAGCTCCCGGATTTTCAGCAAATGCTGCAAACCTGGACCCGCAGCGGCACCCTGCAAGACGCCGTAGCCAACAAGATCGCCGAGTGGCTGGATGCCGGCCTGCAACAGTGGGACATCTCCCGCGATGCGCCGTATTTCGGCTTCGAAATTCCGGACGAGCCAGGCAAATATTTCTACGTGTGGCTGGATGCGCCGATCGGCTACATGGCCAGCTTCAAAAACCTGTGTGACCGTACGCCGGAGCTTGATTTCGACGCGTTCTGGAACAAGGACTCCACTGCCGAGCTGTACCACTTCATCGGCAAGGACATCGTCAACTTCCACGCGCTGTTCTGGCCGGCGATGCTTGAAGGGTCGGGCTACCGCAAGCCAACCGGCATTGCCGTGCACGGCTACCTCACGGTCAACGGCCAGAAAATGTCCAAGTCCCGTGGCACCTTTATCAAGGCGCGCACCTACCTGGACCACCTGTCGCCGGAATACCTGCGCTACTACTACGCCTCCAAGCTGGGCCGTGGCGTGGACGACCTCGACCTGAACCTCGAAGACTTCGTACAGAAGGTCAACTCGGACCTGGTCGGTAAAGTCGTCAACATTGCCAGCCGTTGCGCAGGCTTTATCCACAAGGGCAACGCCGGCGTGCTGGTGGCTGAAAACGCCGCGCCGGAACTGACCGACGCGTTCCTGGCCGCCGCGCCGGGCATCGCTGACGCCTATGAAGCCCGCGACTTTGCCCGCGCCATGCGCGAGATCATGGGCCTGGCCGACCGCGCCAACGCCTGGATCGCCGACAAGGCGCCGTGGTCGCTGAACAAGCAGGAAGGCAAGCAAGCTGAAGTCCAGGCGATCTGCGCCACCGGCGTCAACCTGTTCCGCCAACTGGTGATCTTCCTCAAGCCGGTGCTGCCATTGCTGGCCGCCGATGCCGAGGCGTTCCTTAATGTGGCGCCGCTGACCTGGAATGATCACGCTAACTTGCTCAGCAACCATCAGTTGAACGAGTTCAAGCCGTTGATGACCCGCATCGACCCGGTCAAGGTCCAGGCAATGACCGACGCTTCGAAAGAAGACCTGGTCGCCAGCCAGACGGACACTGGTTCGGCAGCGCCTGCGGGCAATGGCGAGCTGGCCAAGGACCCGATTTCCGCGGAAATCGATTTCGACGCCTTTGCGGCCGTGGACCTGCGCGTTGCGCTGATCGTCAAGGCTGAAACCGTGGAAGGCGCCGACAAGCTGCTGCGCCTGACGCTGGATCTCGGCGGCGAGCGACGCAACGTGTTCTCCGGGATCAAAAGCGCGTATCCAGACCCGTCCAAGCTCGATGGTCGCCTGACCATGATGATCGCCAACCTCAAGCCACGGAAAATGAAGTTCGGTATTTCCGAAGGCATGGTGATGGCGGCCGGCCCTGGCGGTGAAGAGATCTACCTGCTGAGCCCCGACAGCGGCGCCAAGCCGGGTCAACGCATCAAGTAAGCGTGTAAGGTTCGAGTTGACTAGGCCTCTTGTCGCAAGCGGGCCTGTCGTGGCGAGCGGGCTTGTCGTGGCGAGCGGGCTCGCCCCGCGTTGGGGCGCGCAGCGGCCCTAAAACCAACGACCCGGTCCTACATATAGAAACCGCGTTCACAGTAATGGGGCTGCTTCGCAGCCCAACGCGGGGCAAGCCCGCTCGCCACAACAGTTTCCGCTCCCCCTAACAAGCCAGGTCAGCACCCAGGCCCTGTTCGTTTAACCGGCATACGCAATGACCACCCCATGACCCTCATTCAACGTATCGACGCGCTGCTGCCGCAGACCCAATGCGGCAAGTGTGGGCACCCGGGTTGCAAGCCTTACGCTGAGGGCATCGCCCTCGGCGAGGCGATCAACAAGTGCCCACCCGGTGGGCAGGAAACCATTGCTGGCCTCGCGCAGTTACTGCGGGTGCCAGTGCTGGAACTGGATGCCACACGCGGCGAAGCCCCCGCCCAGGTCGCCTATATCCGCGAAGCGGAATGCATCGGCTGCACCAAATGCATTCAGGCCTGCCCGGTGGACGCGATTGTCGGCGCTGCCAAGTTGATGCACACCGTCATCATCGATGAATGCACCGGTTGCGACCTGTGTGTCGCGCCCTGCCCTGTCGACTGCATTGAAATGCGCCCTGCAACCTCTGCAGTGCCGCTTGTGGGTGGCTTGGCAGCCGATGATCAGCAGCGTCATGAACGTGGCCTTAAACGAGACCGGGCGCGGCGGCGCTATGAGCAACGCAACGCGCGCCTGCAACGCGAAGAAGCGCATAAGCTCGCCGAACGCCTGGCTCGGGCCAAGCGCCCGACGCCGGTCGTGCCCGTGCAGGCCGATGCCGCGCAGGATGCGGCCGTCAAGAAAGCCAGGATTACGGTGGCGATGAGCCGCGCCCAGCTGCACAAATCCTTGAAGGCATTTGGTCACCCACCGACTTTTGAGCAACAGTCGCAGTTGATCGTGCTGCAACGGCAATTCGAAGCGGCGGAACAAGCACTGGCGGCCCTGGAGGTACACAACGCACCGACGACGGCACCTGCAGCCAGCCACACGGCGGAGCTGAAACGCGCCAAAATCCAATTGGCAATGCGCCGCGCGGCGTTAAAGAAAGCCCAGAATGTGAACGCCGACCCGCAACAACTGGCCGAGGCGCAAAACAGCCTCGACGAGGCCCAGCGTCAAGTGGATGCCTTGGGCAGCGCCTGATCTGCAAAAAACCTGATGCGTGTGTTGCTACAATCCCGCCGACCGTCTGCAAGGAACCCTCTGCCCCATGAACGCCGCAAAACGCCTGGAAATTTTCCGCAGGTTTCACGAAGACAATCCTGAACCAAAAACCGAACTGGCCTACACCAACCCGTTCGAGTTACTGATTGCGGTGATCCTCTCGGCTCAATCCACAGACGTTGGCGTCAACAAGGCCACCGCCAAACTCTACCCGGTCGCCAATACGCCAGAGGCCATCCATGCGCTGGGCGTAGAAGGGTTGTCGGAATACATCAAGACCATCGGCCTGTACAACAGCAAGGCCAAGAATGTGATCGAAACCTGCCGCCTGCTCGTCGAGCTGCACGGCAGTGAAGTGCCGCAAAGCCGCGAAGCACTGGAAGCCCTGCCAGGGGTGGGCCGCAAGACCGCGAACGTGGTGCTTAACACCGCATTCCGGCAATTAACCATGGCAGTGGACACGCATATTTTTCGCGTCAGCAATCGCACCGGCATCGCGCGTGGCAAAAATGTGGTGGAGGTGGAAAAACAGTTGATGAAACATGTGCCCAGGCCCTACCTGCTCGATTCCCACCACTGGCTGATCCTGCATGGCCGCTACGTGTGCCAGGCCCGCAAGCCACGCTGTGGGAGCTGCCGCATCGAGGACCTGTGCGAATACAAGGACAAGACCTCCGACGATTGAGGGTTCATTGGTTTTCTCGATCCATCGATTGAAAAAATCTTTTTTACCCATCCATGGAATATCGTTATAAGGGGCGCCAACGGCAGTCTTAGCCCGGAGTGAACCTTATGAGCACTGGCAAAGAACAACTGGATGTAGAAGACGACCTCGTTGCCGAGTCGGAAGACGACGGGGATGCACCTGTTGTTGAGGTGGCCAAGACCAATTTGAGCAAACGCCGCACTATCGACAACCTTCTGGAAGAGCGACGCTTGCAAAAACAACTGGCCGATTACGACTTCGACCTCTGATCGACCCGTTGACGACCGGAAGCCTCCCTGACGGAGGCTTTTTTGTGCCGGTGATTCCTGCTCTGGCACCCGCCTCTAGACGAGGCCGTTGCGCTGCGCCAGCTCGATCAGGTCGACCAGGGAGCGTGCGTTGAGCTTGAGCAGCAGGCGAGTCTTGTAGGTGCTCACGGTCTTGTTGCTCAGGAACATACCGTCGGCGATCTCCTTGTTGGTTTTGCCACGGGCCAGTTGCTGCAACACCATCATCTCCCGGCCCGACAGACGTTCGACCATGTCTGCTTCACTGGCATTACCCATGGTGGAACGGACCGAATTGAGCGCCTGGTTTGGAAAATAGCTGTAGCCCGAGAGCACCGCCTTGATGGCGCTCAGCAACTCGGTCAGGTCCTGCTGCTTGCACACGTAGCCAGCCGCCCCCGCCTGCATGCAGCGCATGGAAAAATGCCCGGGCGCCTGAGACGTCAGCACCAACACCTTGAAGGGCGCAGGTTGCTTGGTGGACGCCAGGCGGCAGATAACTTCCAGCCCATCGAGTTTGGGGATCCCGATATCCAATATGACAATGTCCGGTACATGTTCCCGTGCAAGTTGCAACGCATCGACACCGTTATCAGTCTCGGCAACGACTTCATAACCATGACGCTCCATTAGCATGCGCACAGCAAGCCGAATGACGGGATGATCATCCACGATCAGCACTTTATTCATGAGAAAGTCCAATTTCGCTGTTCGAATTATTTAGAGCAAGCACAATAGCCTAGTCGTTTCATAGTTGGGATAGCGCTCCCCCCCAAGCAACAGCAAGCAGAGACCCAACCCACAACGATATAGGAATTGACCTACAAAAAAACACTAAGTCAGATGCACATGTCTTTATTGAGCCTTTCAGAACTTTCCGGGGCCTTACATGTTTTGAGAGAAATATCCGCCATCCAGGGGGCGCGCGGTAAACGGAACGTACATGATTTTCAGGAAATGCCCATTGCATGTCGCCGAGAAGCAAGTAGACACATGAAAAAATTCCGACTGTTTTAGTTCCATCCAACATAATTTCCAACTTCCTTAATTCCTACAGAATTTTCCACGTCTTACAGGCGCTTTGTAATAAGGTAGTGAAACTTCTGTAAGACATAGTTCCGGGCAAGGTGTTAAAAATTCGTACAACCGTGCAAAACTCTTCAACAGGTAAACTTTAACGTTTAACGAAGCTTAAACATTGCCAAAGGCAATCTTAAACATCAGGCGCTATTCAACGCCCGCAGGTTTTATTCAGGCAAAAAAAATGGCCCCTTGGACTAGGGGCCATTTTTCACAACGCAGGGATCGATCAGAACAGCTTGCGACCCTTGTTGGCAGCGATGCGCATACGCAGAGCATTCAACTTGATGAAGCCTGCCGCGTCAGCCTGGTTGTAGGCGCCGCCGTCTTCTTCGAAGGTGGCGATGTTGGCATCGAACAGCGACTCATCGGATTTGCGACCGGTTACGATCACGTTGCCTTTGTACAGCTTCAGGCGCACAACGCCGTTCACGTGGACCTGGGAAGCGTCGATCATCTGTTGCAGCATCAGACGCTCCGGGCTCCACCAGTAGCCGGTGTAGATCAAGCTGGCGTACTTTGGCATCAACTCGTCTTTAAGGTGAGCCACTTCGCGGTCCAGGGTGATGGACTCGATGGCGCGGTGAGCGCGCAGCATGATGGTGCCGCCTGGCGTCTCGTAGCAGCCACGGGACTTCATGCCCACGTAACGGTTTTCGACTATATCGAGACGGCCGATGCCGTGTTCGCCGCCGATACGGTTCAGGGTCGCCAGCACGGTGGCCGGAGTCATATCGACGCCGTCGAGCGCGACGATGTCGCCGTTGCGGTAGGTCAGTTCCAGGTACTGGGCCTTGTCTGGAGCGTTCTCCGGGGAGACGGTCCATTTCCACATGTCTTCTTCGTGCTCGGTCCAGGTGTCTTCCAGCACGCCGCCTTCATAGGAGATGTGCAGCAAGTTGGCGTCCATCGAGTACGGGGATTTCTTCTTGCCGTGACGCTCGATCGGGATATTGTGCTTTTCAGCGTAATCCATCAGCTTTTCACGGGAGAGCAGGTCCCATTCACGCCAAGGCGCGATCACTTTTACGCCAGGCTTGAGCGCATAGGCACCCAATTCGAAACGCACCTGGTCGTTGCCCTTGCCGGTGGCACCATGGGAAATGGCGTCAGCGCCGGTTTCGTTGGCGATTTCGATCAGGCGCTTGGCGATCAGCGGACGTGCGATGGAAGTACCCAGCAGGTACTCGCCTTCGTAGACGGTGTTGGCGCGAAACATCGGGAAAACGAAATCGCGGACGAACTCTTCGCGCAGGTCGTCAATGTAGATCTCTTTCACGCCCATGGCTTGCGCCTTGGC